>JAILHY010000181.1 GCA_024695575.1 Lachnospiraceae bacterium | reverse complement strand
AGTCAGGAGGATAGAAGAGTGAAGACATTGAGAGAAGTGAAGATCGGGGAGACGGTTAAAGTAGTCAAACTCCACGGCGAAGGCGCGGTTAAGCGAAGGATCATGGATATGGGTATTACCAAGGGCACGGAAGTTTTTGTTCGCAAGGTAGCTCCCTTGGGCGATCCTATTGAAGTGACCGTCAGAAATTATGAATTATCTCTTCGTAAAGCAGACGCAGAAATGATAGAGGTTGAATAAGCCTGTCATTCTGAGCTTTGTCGAGTCGATGGCTCGACAGCCTCAACGGCGCTTGAGTTGATCGAAGAATCCCATCAGGGGAACATATAATTTGGAGGATAGAAACATGAGTTTAAGAATAGCCCTTGCGGGTAACCCCAACAGCGGTAAAACAACATTATTCAATGCCCTTACCGGTTCAAACCAGTTTGTCGGTAACTGGCCCGGTGTCACGGTTGAGAAAAAAGAAGGTAAGCTAAAGAAACATGAGGATGTGGTCATCACCGACCTTCCCGGTATCTACTCCCTTTCACCCTACACATTGGAGGAAGTTGTAGCACGTAATTACCTGATCGGAGAGCGTCCCGATGCGATCCTTAACATAATAGACGGAACCAACCTTGAGCGTAACCTGTATCTTACCACACAGCTTACAGAACTCGGAATTCCGGTTGTCGTTGCCGTCAACATGATGGATATTGTTAAAAAGAATGGCGATGTCATCAAGATCGATGAACTTTCCAGACAGCTTGGCTGTAAGGTAGTCGTTCTTTCGGCACTTAAAGGCGACGGCGTTATGGATGCCGCTGAGGCAGCGATCAAAGCTGCAAAAGAAGCAAAGACCGTTCCGCTTCACACTTTCTCCGGTCCTGTAGAGCATGCTCTTGCGCATATAGAGGAAGCTATTGTTCACGACATGCCTGAGGAACAGCAGAGATGGTATGCCATCAAAGTCTTTGAGCGTGACGACAAGGTCCTTGAAAAACTAAACATTCCTGCAGATAAGCTTAACCATATCGAAAACGATATCAAGGCTGCGGAAAAAGAACTTGATGACGATGCCGAGAGTATCGTCACAAATGAGCGTTACGTATATATTGCCGAGGTGATCAAGTCCTGTTACAAAAAGAAAAATGTGGGAAGCCTTACATCTTCAGATAAGATCGACAAGATCGTTACCAACAGATGGCTGGGACTTCCGATATTCGCACTTGTAATGTTCCTTGTATACTGGATCGCCATGGTTGGTGTGGGAGCTCCTGCTACCGACTTTACCAATGATTGCATTTTCGGCGACGGCTTCCACCTGTTCGGTATGGACGGAGGTTACGGAGAGATTGCTGAAGAATACGCCGGGGCTACTGCTATAGTCGACGGTTATGATGCTTATGTTGAAGAGCATGGCAGTGCTCCCACAGGCGATTTCGTATATACATTGGAAGACGAAGAAACCCTTGAGATAAGCGAAGAAACAGCAAGTCTTGAAGATTACGAAGCCGCTGTTAAGACTCTTGATGAGATCGGTGAAGAACCTGATCCTTCAGAATACGGCACATGGGTTCCCGGTATTCCTGCTCTTGTGGGATCAGCTCTTGAGGCTGCAGGTGCTGCAGACTGGCTTTCCGGACTTATCCTTGACGGTATCGTGGCAGGTGTCGGTGCAGTTCTTGGTTTCGTACCTCAGATGCTTGTTCTTTTCCTGATGCTTGCATTCCTTGAAGCCTGCGGTTATATGGCACGTATCGCATTCGTACTTGACCGTATCTTTAGAAGATTCGGCCTTTCCGGTAAGTCCTTCATTCCTATGCTCATCGGTGTAGGCTGTGGCGTTCCCGGTATCATGGCATCAAGAACCATCGAAAATGAACGTGATCGTCGTATGACCATCATGACAACAACATTTATCCCCTGCGGAGCTAAGGTTCCTTTCATCGCAATGATCGCCGGCGCTATCTTCGGCGGATCCGCATGGGTTTCAACATCAGCTTACTTTATCGGTATGGCAGCAATCGTTGTATCCGGTATAATGCTTAAGAAAACAAAGATGTTTGCAGGTGATCCCGCTCCTTTCGTAATGGAGCTTCCCGCATATCACATGCCTACCCTTGGTAACGTACTTAAGTCCATGTGGGAGCGCGGCTGGTCCTTCATTAAGAAGGCCGGAACCATCATCCTTCTTTCTACCATCGTTGTATGGTTTACAAGTTACTTTGGATTTGCAGAAGACGGTTTCAGAATGCTTGAAGGAGACGAACTTGAACTTTCCATTCTTGCTAAGATCGGTAACTGCATCGCCTGGATTTTCCTTCCTCTTGGCTGGGGCAACTGGCAGGCCGCTGTTGCATCCATCACAGGCCTTGTGGCAAAAGAAAACATAGTTGGTACCATGGGTATCCTTTACGGCGGCGGAGAACTTACCGCTTGGCAGGCATTGGCAGCAGCATTTACAGGAGTTACAGGATTTTCCTTCCTGGTATTCAATCTTCTTTGTGCTCCCTGCTTTGCAGCTATCGGTGCTATCAAGAGAGAAATGAACAACGCAAAGTGGACCTGGTTCGCAATCGGTTATCAGTGCGGATTTGCTTATGTGATCGCATTCATGATCACTCAGTTCGGCTGGCTCTTTACCGGTAATGCAAACATCATCGGATTGATCTTTGCCATAGCCGCACTTGTCGGAATCATTTACATGCTGTTCTTCAAGAAGTATACTGAAGCTACCAAGCTCACACGTGAAGTAAGAGTATAAAAGGTAACTACAATCAAAACCGATATGTCATCCTGAGCGGTGGTCGTCCTCTTTCAGAGGGCGACCGGAGTCGAAGGATGACAGATCGGTATATTTATTCAAGATGAAAGGTCATTGTATGATATCATTTCTTACAAACAACATCGGCACGATCATTGTGCTTGTGATCCTGCTCCTGGTCGTTCTTTTTGCAGTAAAGAGCATTATCAGTGACAAAAAGAAAGGCAAGAGTTCCTGCGGCGGGAATTGCGCTCATTGTGCGATGGGTGGTACATGCCATGGAAAATAAAGGACGTAACAGTCTTTTATTTTTGCACCACGGTTAGTCAAAGCTAACCAAAGGCGGAGGGGTAAATGAAAAGGAACAATTCAACAGAGGATTACTTAAAATGCATACTGGTCCTGGATCTGAGGAAAGGATACGTAAGAGCTGTTGATATAGCACAGGAATTGGGGGTTACCAAACCGAGCGTCAGCGTTGCCATGAAACGGCTCAAAGAAACAGAACTGATATATACAGATAAAAATGGGTATATCTGTCTTACGGATAAAGGAAGGGAACTTGCGGAAAAGGTAAACCGGAAGCATTCGCTTCTCACTAAATTTCTTATTGGTATCGGGGTTAACGAAAGAGTGGCTTCGAAAGAAGCCTGTCTCATCGAACATGATATTGGGGAAGAAACTTTTGAAAGGTTGGAAGCATTATATGAAAGAGGATTTTCTTGAGATTAAAGACTTGAAAAAGAGTTTTGGAACCGGCGAGGCAAGGCAGGATGTATTACGGGGCATGAACTTTACCGTTAAGAAAGGAGAGTTTTGCGTACTGTTGGGACCTTCCGGATCCGGGAAGTCGACTCTCCTAAATATCATCGGAGGAATTGATACGCCTGATGAAGGCTATGTGAGTATAAACGGAGATAAACTTGAAGAGATGAACGAATCTCAGCTCACACTCTACAGGAGAAAGCATCTTGGTTATGTATTCCAGATGTATAACCTTATTCCCAATCTTAACGTAAAAGAAAACATTGAAGTAGGAGCATATCTTTCCGATAAGCCCTTGGACGTGGAAGAAGTTCTTTCCACTCTCGGTCTTCAGGACCACAAATATAAATATCCAAATCAGTTATCAGGCGGTCAGCAGCAGCGCGTCTCCATCGGAAGAGCAGTTGTCAAGAATCCCGACATCCTCATGTGTGATGAACCTACCGGAGCTCTTGATTACAGGACTTCAAAAGAAATCCTTGCACTGATCGAGGATTGTAACCGCAAATTTGGCAATACCGTCATTATGGTCACTCATAACGAAGCTATTAAAAACATGGCGGATCACGTGATCAAATTAAGAGATGGCGTGGTCCGTCACAACGATATAAATGAAAACAAGATCTCTGCATTTGATCTTGAGTGGTAAGGGGGCGGTATCATGAGAAATCCTCTTATCAGAAGAGTCCCGAGGGAACTAAAGTCAGACTGGCATAAGTATCTCGTCATCATCGTGTTCATGGTGGTTATGATAGGCGTTATCTCGGGAATGTATGTTGGTCATGACGGAATGCTGGAGGCCGTATATTCAAATCGCGAGGTGTTAAACCTTGAGGACGGTTCCTTTGAGCTTACAAAGAAAGCGTCTCCCGAACTTCTCAATGCGCTGAGCACGGGTGAAAAAGCCGATGTAAGACAGTACTACATTGACAAAGGAAACAAAGAGGCAGACGAAAAAGTTGCCGAGGCTATAGAAGAAAAACTCACAGAAGAAGTGACGAAGGCCATAGAAGAGGGTGTTCGTGCACAACTGTCTGCCTACGGCATTTCTGATGAAGCCGCAATAAAAGAAGCAATAGACAAAGCGATGGCAGAGTCATATGATGACGCGGTCAAAGAGGCTCGCAAATCGGATGACTTTAAACAGGCAGTAGAAGATGCATATAAAGAAGCCCATGACAAGGTCGTAGAAGAAGTTGACAAAGAGTGGGACAAGGTCGCAGACAGATACAATCTGAATGATGAGTTTACACCTGTTCCCATAACGATCTACGAAAACTTCTATCACGAGGAAGAAGAAAAGGCCGGAGGCCATAAGGCGAATGTCCGCATTTTCAGAAGTGATTCAGAGATAGATAAGGCTTCTTTTAACGAAGGACGGGCACCCGGGAATGAAAATGAGATCGCCATTGACAGAATGCATGCCAGCAATGTGGGCGTAAAGATCGGAGATAAGATCAAGGTCGGTGGTAAAGAATTTGAGGTTGTGGGCCTTCTTTCTTATGTTGATTACCTGACATTACATGAAAAGAACACGGACCTCATGTTCGATGCCTTTGGATTTGATGTGGCCATGGTAACTCCCGAGGCCTTTAAAAACCTTACTTCCAGACTCCATTACAATTACGCATTCAAATATGACAAGGAACCTGTTGACGGAGTTGAAAAAGCCGATAACTCAAGCGCTTTTCTTAAGTCTCTTATCACCCAGACACTTGTTCATGATAACGAGATCGATGACTATCTTCCGGAGTACTTAAGGCAGGCAAGTAACTTTGCGGTATCCGATATCGAAGGTGACTCTGCAGGCACAGCGATCCTTTGTTACATCCTGATCGGTGTCATTGCTTTTATCTTTGCCATAACCATCAGCAATACCATTGAAAAAGAAGCTTCAGTCATCGGCACCTTGCGTGCTTCCGGTTACAGTAAAGGTGAGCTTGTACGCCACTATATGGCAATGCCTCTGATCGTAACCCTGATCGGAGCTGTGCTTGGTAACATCCTCGGGTATACGGCATTCAGGAATGTAGCGGTAAATCTTTATTACGAAAGCTATAGTCTTCCCAAATGTTATCCCGTATGGAGTAACACCGCCCTCGTAAAGACCACGATCATCCCGCTGGTGCTCATGTTCTTTATAAATCTGTTCGTGATCATTAAGAAACTGCAGGCAAGTCCTCTTAAGTTTTTACGTCACGACCTGTCGCGCAGCAAACGCACCAAGGCACGCAGGCTTCCCTCCTGGTCTTTTATGAGAAGATTCAGATTGAGGATCCTGTTCCAGAATATGCCTAATTACGTGGTTCTCGTATTCGGAGTTGTGTTCATCATGCTCATGATGTGCTTTGCCTTCGGGCTTCCGGATTCGCTGAACAATTACGCAGATAAGGCATCATCCATGATGTTTGCAGATTACCAGTACATGCTCATGGATTACCGTGATGATGACGGAAATACCATTGAAACAACCGAAGAAACGGCGGAGCAATTTGGCGCTGTAACCCTCATGTATCCCAAGAAAAAGAGCTCTTTCCGTACCGGAATGGGCAGTGGCGGGGATGAGAGCGTTACGGTCTATGGTCTTTCCAACGGAAGTTCTTATGTGAAACTTGGCGGAAAGACAGGCGCTGACAGCGTTTATGTATCCAGTGCTTTTAGAAAGAAATTCGGCCTTTCAACGGGCGATGTCATAAACTTAAATGCCGAATATGAAAACAAGTCCTATGAATTCAAGGTAGCGGGTTTTGTAGATTATGAAGGCGGTATAGCTGCTTTCATGGATAAGGACAGTTTTGATAAGGCCTTTGAAAAAGAAAGCGATGAGTTCTCCGGTTTCTTTTCCCGTAATGAGATCAAGGATATTGATGAACAGTATATCGCCACAGTGATAACGGCTGAAGATATCACTAAGGTTACAACGCAGCTCAATCACTCCGTCGGTGGGATCGTTGATGTGTTCAAGTATGCACTTATCGTTATGGCAGCAGCACTTATCTACCTGCTTGCCAAGATCATTATCGAGAGGAACGAGCATTCCATCTCCATGGCCAAGATTCTTGGATTTAAGAACGGGGAGATTGGTTCTCTGTATATAATCCCAACGGCAATTGTCGTCATTTTTGTTGCTGCCATCGGATTTGTTGGCGGCTATTTCCTGATGATATGGGTATTTCAGATCTTCATGATGCAGATGGATGGGTACTTTGCTTTCTTTATGAAGCCCTCGTCCATGGTATTGTCGATCGTTTATCTGCTGATCGGCTACGCTTTTGTATCGATCATTGATTTTGCCCGCATCAAACACATCCCCATGGATGTGGCACTAAAGAACATAGAGTAAGGAGGCATTACTTATGAAAATAACAGGAAACATAATTATAATCTTAATATTGTTAGTCGTCGTGGCCCTTGCCGTTTGCAGCACCATCCGCCGCATCCGTTATGGTTCATCCTGCTGTGGTGAGCATGACGCGGCCCCTAAGAAAGTGAAGGTTGCTGACCGGAATAAAGCACATTATCCACACGAATATGTTTTGAAAGTGGATGGGATGCATTGCTCAAACTGCGCCCGCAGAGTGGAAAATGCCCTGAATTCCGGTGAGGGCCGGTGGGCAACGGCAAATATAGAAAAGAAAGAAGTTATCTTTCTTTCCAAACAAGAGGAAAGAGAAACTGAAATCGGCAGGATCATTTCTTCTGCCGGATACACGATGCTGTCATATAAACAGATATCATAGCCATAAAAGAATGTCATTTCGAGCTGAGCAAAGCGCTGTCGAGAAATCTTATTTGGCTTGATAATAGACCATTAGGAGGACATGATGAAAAAATTATCGGAACTGAAAAATGACGCTGTGGGTGTTATTTCGGCGGTAAACGGAGATTCCCGTTTCGTAAGTCGTATAACATCCATAGGTCTAACCCCCGGAT
This sequence comes from Lachnospiraceae bacterium, assembly GCA_024695575.1. Classification (GTDB taxonomy): domain Bacteria; phylum Bacillota; class Clostridia; order Lachnospirales; family Lachnospiraceae; genus UBA1258. The sequence goes on along the minus strand of JAILHY010000181.1, from coordinate 6,023 downwards.
GTACGGTGAAGGTGATCAAGAATGAAAAGAACAGACCGCTTCTTGTTTATTCAAGAGATACCATGATCGCACTGAACAGAACGGAATGCAACCAGATCGAGGTTGAAGGGGGTAGAGCATGACAGACAAAAAAGAAACGGTGATCGCGCTGCTTGGGCAGCCTAACTCCGGTAAATCAACTTTATTCAACGCACTTACGGGATTAAGACAGCATGTTGGTAACTGGCCCGGCAAGACAGTTGAGAAAAAAGAAGGTAACTTTACTCATAACGGAGTAAATTATCTAGTTGCGGATCTTCCCGGAACCTACAGCTTATCTGCAAACTCCGATGAAGAAATGATAACCCGTGATTATATCGCATCAGGTAAAGCAGATGTGGTTTGTATTCTGGCAGACAGCTCACAGCTTGAGCGAAGCCTTTACATGTTGGCGGATTACGCAGGCATCACGGTTCCCTGCTTCCTTGTTCTTAACATGAACGACGTAGCGGAAGAGCAGGGCAAGACCGTAAATGCCACTGAGATCGAAAAGAAACTGGGAATTCCGGTAGTTAAGTTTTCAGCTCCCGACACTAAGGTATACGGTGCTTTTTACCAGGCACTGGAGCGCGCGGTAAAGGGTAAGACCGTGCTGAATCCTGAGGCCCTCAGAAAGAAATATTCAGAGATCGATGCCTATTCCCGGATCGAGGCCATCATTCCGGACAATGTGATCCCCGGATACTCAAAAGTCTGGCTCGCAGCAAAGGCTGTTGAGGGAGATGCCCCTGTTATAGCAAAGATCAAAGCTGCGCTTTCAGGCGGAAGCAAGGACGCTTTCGATTCTGCGGTTTCTTCTGTAGACAAGGGTGTAGTCCTTACGGGTGAAAGAAAATTTGCCTGGATAGATGAGATTCTTTCCGGTTCTGTCAGATCAAAGAAAACTTCCGTATCTCTTGGCAAGTTTGACAGACTCATAACCCATCGTATCTGGGGTAAACCTGTTGTAATTCTTACCATAGTTCTGGGGCTTATCGCTTCATTCATTCCTGCTCTTCCCTTAATGGGTGTAGGGTCTATTATCAGTATGATACCGGAACCTTTAAATAATGCATTACTGAATATCGGATGTCCTGCATTTATCTCAGCCCTTCTTTGCGATGTGGTGATCAGATGCTTTAGCTTTATCGTGCAGATGTTAGGTTTCGTATTTGGCGTAACCTTGGTATTCGGACTCCTTGAAGAAATCGGTGTTATGGCCCGTATTTCCTATGTGTTTGATAACACCATGGCTAAATTCGGACTTCAGGGTAAATCCGTAATGCCTTTTCTTATAAGCTTTGGCTGCACCATGGGTGGCGCGGCAGGTACCAGAGTTATCGATAACTGGGGACAGAAAGTTTTGACCATCGCCCTTGCCTGGGCTGTTCCCTGTGGCGCTGCTTGGGCCGTAATTCCCCTTCTTTCTACCATTTTCTTTGGTGCATGGGTACCGGTCATCATTCTTGTGATCCTCATAGTGATGATCCTTCATATGTGGCTTACAGCCAAGCTTTTCGGTCGTTCTCTTGTAAAGAATGAGGACCGCTGCGGTATGATCATGGAGCTCCCTCCGTATCACAAGCCCAAGTGGGGAGCACTCTTTAGATACGTATTCGGTCGTACAAAAGAAACCTTCTTCAGATCCCTCAAGGTTGTAATGCTTGTGGCCTTTGTTTTCTGGCTTCTTTCATACACAAACACCGGAGATATCACGACCAGTATCCTTTACAAGGTAGGTCATTTCATCGAGCCTGTTACCAAGCTTTTCGGTCTTGGATGGCAGACCTTTATGGCCTTTATCGCATCCAGCCTCGGAAAAGAAGGTTCTTTGGGCGTTCTTTGTACGCTTTTCAGTGGATCTGGTAACATATCGATCGGTTCTCTTATGAGCGGTACGAGAGCGGCGAATATGAACGAGCTTCTTGTAGGCAACATTTCAAAGCCGGAGGCACTGGCCCTTATTTTTGCAATGACCTTCAACATGCCCTGTATCGTTGCTCTTGCAGCAACCTATCAGGAAACTCATTCCGTTAAGTGGACAGCAAGGATCGCACTTTATTACACAGCAGTTGCACTTATCCTTGCGGGAATTGCTTATTATGTAGGCTTACTCATCTGGTAAAAGAAAATGGAAAAACTCATAGAATTATTAAAAGACGGAAAGTCGCGAACGATAGAAATGCTCGCGGCAGAACTGAATACTTCCATCGAGAGTGTTAAACGTGACATTGATTTTCTTGAGCGGACAGGTGTTATCAAGAGAGTGGTATTTTCGGGTGCGGGAAATCAGTGTAACGGTTGCACCGGCTGCGGCACAGGTAAAAAAACCTGTGCCGGCTGCATGCCGGAAGGTGGATTTAAGAATATGGGAGTTTTATGGGAAATAAAATAGGAGGTTATGGGTATGAAAGAAAAGAAAAAAAGTGACCTGTCTATACTCTTAGAGTATGCGGGAAACTATAAAAGACTGACATTCTTAGGAATGACCCTTTCGGGAATAGCCATGGTTCTTGGAATGCTACCGTATATCTGCATATGGCTGGTGGCAAGAGATCTCATCGCGGTGGCACCGGACTGGACTAAGGCTACAGAGGTGGGAAAATATGGCTGGATGGCGTTTGCCTTTGCTATAGCCGGAATAGTTGTTTATTTCGCAGCACTTATGTGCACACATTTAGCGGCATTCAGAACTGCTTCAAACATAAGAAAGCAGGGAATGAAGCATCTGATGAAAGCGCCTCTTGGATTCTTTGATTCCAATGCTTCAGGACTGTTACGCAACCGACTTGACGGCGGTGCGGCAGAAACGGAAACACTGCTTGCTCATAATCTTGCGGATATTGTGGGAAGCGCAACCATGTTTATCGGGATGATCGTGCTCATGTTTGTATTTGACTGGCGTATGGGTGCGGCATGTTTGATGGCTGCGGTCATTTCGGTGGGGGCAATGTTTACCATGATGGGTGGCAAAAATGCCAAGATCATGCAGGAATACCAGGCAGCTCAGGACTACATGAGCAAGGCCGGAACCGAATACGTGAGAGGAATACCGGTGGTAAAGGTGTTCCAGCAGACAGTTTATTCTTTTAAGGCGTTTAAGGAGGCTATCGAGGACTACAGTAAGAAAGCGGAGCATTATACCGGCGATATCTGCAGAGGTCCTCAGGCGGTAAACCTTACATTCACCGAGGGTGCTTTTATTTTCCTTGTTCCGGTGGCTCTTATTATTGCTCCCGGGGCATTACGTTCCGGTGATTTTGCCGGTTTTGTCACAAACTTTGCTTTCTACGCTGTATTCTCAGCGATCGTATCCACAGCTCTTGCTCGGATAATGTTTGCAGCAAGTGGCATGATGCTTGCAAGCACGGCGCTCGGGCGTATTGCTACGATAATGGATGCGCCGGTGCTTAAGATAACTGACAAGCCCATAGAGCCTAAGAATAACAGCATTGAGTTTAAGGATGTTTCTTTTACCTATGATGGGGCAGACGTACCGGCTATAGATCATGTTTCTTTTAGGGTTGAACCGGGACAGACTGTTGCGCTGGTTGGACCTTCAGGCGGAGGCAAAACCACGGCAGCAAGCCTTATTCCCCGTTTCTGGGACGTGACGGGAGGCTCGGTATTGGTAGGCGGTGTGGATGTTAGAGATACCGATCCCCATGTTCTCATGGATAAGATTGCCTTTGTTTTCCAGAATAACAGACTGTTTAAAGCAAGTATATTTGATAATGTCCGCGCATCCAGGCCGGATGCCACGAGAGAAGAAGTTAAGAGAGCTTTGTCAGCAGCTCAGTGCGATGACATCCTTTTAAAGCTTCCTCAGGGTATGGATACCGTAATAGGAACGGAAGGCACCTATCTTTCCGGCGGTGAACAGCAGAGAGTAGCACTTGCCAGAGCCATACTAAAGGATGCTCCTATAGTTGTGCTGGATGAGGCAACCGCGTTTGCGGATCCCGAGAATGAGGCCTTGATCCAGAAAGCTTTTGCCACTCTTACCAAGGGACGTACGGTTATTATGATCGCACATCGCCTGTCTACAGTTGTTGGTGCCGACAAGATCATAGTTCTTGATAATGGCCATGCAGTTGAAGAAGGTACACACGAAGAACTCAAGAATAAAGGCGGCATGTACTCGCGTATGTGGGCAGATTACAACCAGGCAGTCAAGTGGCGTATTTCCGCAGGGGAGGTGATGTAAGATGTTCGGCAAAGAATTTCAGAGAAAATATGCACTTACCGATCAGGGTATAAAGAATACAAAGTCAGCAACTCTGTGGACAGTCATCACAAATCTTATCGTGATGGGTGGGATGGGAATCCTCTACATGTTGATGGACAAATACGTTGCAACACTGACGGACGGAGCGGGTCTTCCCGGACCCTGGCTTTTTATATTAATGGTACTTGGGTTTGTGATCCTTTCACTGCTTACCCATCTTCAACAGTACAGGGCGACTTACGGCCTGGTGTATGGAGAAGTAAAAAATGTCCGCATTTCTCTTGCGGAACGTATGAGAAAACTTCCCCTTGGATACTTTGGTAAAAGAGATCTTGCCGATCTTACCGAGACCATCATGGGTGATGTGAATCGCCTGGAGCACGTATGGTCACATTGCCTGGGGTATCTCTACGGATCTTTTATTTCTACCGCAATAGTCGGAGTTATGCTTTTAGCCTTTGACTGGAGACTTGCTATCGCCTGCCTCTGGGGCGTTCCGGTGGCATTTATCCTTCTTTTCGGAAGCCGCAAGATCAACAAACGCAATTCGGAGATCACAAAAGAAGCGGGAATCGCAGTTTCGGACGGTATTCAGGAAACCCTTGAAAACATCCGGGAGATAAGGGCAACCAATCAGGAAGAAAGCTTCCTAAAGAAACTGGACGACAAGATCGACTATCATGAAAAGACCATGCTTTCGGGAGAGCTGTCCTGCGGTATCTTTGTTAACGCTGCAAGCGTGATCATGCGACTTGGCGTAGCTACCACGATCCTTACGGGAGCGAGTCTTATCATTTCCGGCAAGGTTGAATTCATGGTACTTTTCATGTTTCTTTTAGTCATTACGAGAGTGTATGCTCCATTTGATCAGGCACTGGCATTGATCGCGGAAATGCTCATGTCTCAGATATCGGCATCACGCCTTATGGAGATCCATGATACAAAGACCGCAGAGGGTACGAATGTATTTAGGCCTCAGGGTCACGATATCGTATTTGATGATGTGAGCTTTGCATATGACGGAGAGAAGGTTCTTAAGCACGTAAGCTTTATGGCAAAAGAAGGGGAAGTCACAGCACTTGTTGGCCCTTCAGGTTCCGGCAAGAGTACCTGCGCAAGGCTGTCAGCCAGACTTTGGGACATACCGGAAGGGAGGATCAAGGTTGGTGGTGTGGATATAAACACTGTGGATCCGGAAGTTTTGCTCACTGACTATTCTATGGTTTTCCAGGATGTTGTTCTTTTTGATGATACGGTTATGGAGAATATCCGCCTTGGAAAGCATGGTGCTACCGACGAGGAAGTAAAGGCTGCCGCGAAAGCTGCCAACTGTGATGAGTTCGTAGAAAAACTGCCTCAGGGCTATAACACTCCCATAGGAGAGAACGGAGCAAAACTATCCGGTGGTGAAAGACAGCGTATCTCTATAGCAAGAGCGCTCCTTAAGAATGCGCCTATCGTTCTTTTGGATGAGGCAACAGCATCTCTTGACGTAGAGAACGAAACCAAGGTGCAGGGCGCATTATCACGCTTACTTTCCGGTAAAACCGTACTTGTTATCGCACACCGTATGCGTACGGTAGAGGCTGCTGACAAAATCGTGGTATTAAAGGACGGCAGTATAGCCGAAGAAGGTTCACCTTCCGAGCTTATGGCAAAAGAAAAGGGAATCTTTAAACACATGGCAGAACTCCAGAGCGAAAGCGCTGGATGGAGTATAGCCTGATATGTTATTTTGAACGTAGTGAAGAATCCCATAAGGGAAACAAAAAAGGAG
>JAILHY010000168.1 GCA_024695575.1 Lachnospiraceae bacterium | reverse complement strand
AGTTTACATAACAAAATGGGTTGATCACTCAACCCCGCGTATTTCCACATGTTTTACTTTTTCAAAAAAAATTTTTAAAAAAATTTCCAGCTCGTCTTTTGAGTATGCACTGTACCCTCTGCACATAACCCGGTCGCTGTCCTCATACCCTTGAAGATAGTACCGTTCTGCCCCATCAATGAGGTCTGCAATGCCCTTCATCTCCGCTTCGCCGTGAAGTTCTCGTACCACCGTTGTCCTGAATTCGTAAGGGATGTTTCCATTTATAAGAAGATGAACGCTTTCTTTTATCCGTTCCATGTCGATTGGAACACCCGCTACCTTGTCGTAACCTTCCGGGGAAGATTTTATGTCCATGGCCACGTAATCAAGCAATCCTTCATCAAGAAGGCTTCCGAGGATCTCAGGCCTGTATCCGTTGGTATCAAGCTTAACCTTAAGTCCCAATGCTCTCAGCTTAATAATGAAGTCACGCAGATCAGGCTGCAGAGTCGGCTCGCCTCCCGTAATGCACACCCCTGCCGTTATTCCCTTTCTTTTGGCAAGATGTGAAAGAACATCCTCCTCCGGGATCAACGGCTGCGACATGGGATCAAGCACCAGGTCGCTGTTTTGGCAGAAAGGGCACCTGAAATTACAGCCGCCGGTAAATACCGTAGCCGCCACAAGTCCCGGATAATCGAGTAATGTAGTTTTGTTAAAGCCATGAATCTGCATGGTTGCATCCTCCACTTAAATATTGCTGCGGAATTACCATATGATCACATTTGAATGACGTGACCGTTTCTATTATAACCACTATCTTCCCGATTTGTCATCCTGAGCGTAGCGAAGGATCTTATATGATAAACAGTGGTATACTCTTTGCCTTTATGTTACAATGCACCCATGAAGACTCCACTTACCCCGGACGAAAAATACATGCGCGAAGCCCTGAAGGAAGCCCGCAAAGCCTATAAGCTTGGCGAAGTTCCCATCGGTTGCGTAATAGAATATGAAGGAAAGATCATCGGTCGCGGCTACAATCGTCGCAAGACCGATAAGTCTACCCTGTCTCACGCTGAGATCACTGCCATCAAAAAAGCCTCCAAAGTCATAGGTGACTGGAGGCTTGAAGGCTGTACCCTTTATGTTACTCTCGAACCCTGTCAGATGTGCTCCGGTGCCATCATCCAGGCCCGTATCGACCGTGTGGTCATGGGCTGCATGAATCCCAAAGCAGGCTGCGGCGGTTCCTTACTTAACATTCTTCAGAATCCCGATTTCAACCACCAGGCCGAGGTCACCCGCGGTGTCCTTGAGGAAGAATGCTCCGAAATCCTGACCCGTTTCTTTAAGGAGCTGAGAGTACGGCTCAAGACTGAAAAAGAATCCGGGAAAGAATCAGAAAAAGAATCCGAATAATTTGGGCGCCTATCATCATAGTTGACAATTACCGCCCATTCTTGTATTATTGACCATGTCGCAGACCTTGGTCTCACGCAATGCATGTCCACGAACCGTGTCAGGTCGGGAACGAAGCAGCACTAAGAGGAATTTTGCATGTGCCGTGAGGGTGCCGGGGTCTGTGCGTTTTTTCTATAGAAAACAAAAACCGGATGGAATCTTCCTCCCCTTCAGAAATGACTTGTCATTCTGAGCGAAGCGAAGAATCCCATCCGGGTCTGTTTATTCTAATTCTTAAATTACCCTACATAGAAGAACTTAACGATGAAGAGAACTGAAAGAGCGTATGTAAGCCATGATACTTCTTTGCCCTTGCCTGTAGCAAGTTTAATGAAGGAATAAACGATAAGTGCAAGGCCGATGCCGTGTCCGATGGAGCTGGAGATGGGCATTGCGATAAGCATGATGGCTACAGGGATGTACTGTGAAGGATCGCTGAAGTCGATCTGCTTAAGATTGTTAAGCATCAGGAAACCAACGTAGATAAGTGCTGAGCTGGTTGCTGCTGCAGGAATAATGCCTGCGATGGGTGCGATGAATATGCAAAGAAGGAACATGATGCCGGTAACTACGGAAGTAAGTCCGGTACGTCCGCCTGCTTCAACGCCCGATGCAGATTCTACGAAAGTTGTAACTGTGGAAGTACCTGTAAGGGAACCTGTTACGGTGCCGACAGCGTCAGCAAGGAGTGCCTGCTTCATGTTTGGCATCTTGCCGTCCTTGTCAAGCATTCCCGCACGGCTTGCGGTACCTACAAGTGTTCCGATGGTATCAAACATATCTATGATGCAGAAAGTAACGATAAGTGTGGTAGCGGTTACCCAGCCGATCTCGATAAATCCCTTGAAATCAAAGGAGAAAAGGGTGGTTGCTGCAAGATCTCCAAAAGGAGGAATGAAGCTTGCGCTTGCAAGGCTTGCAAAAGGATTACGGCCAAGGAAGATAGCTTCACCTGCCCAGAATAATACGGATGCACCGAGCATACCGCAAAGAACCGCACCTTTGATCTTCTTGTGATCAAGGAAGATAATAAGGAAAAGACCAAAGAACATGGTCACAACCGTAAGAACCATCTCGGGATAAGCGGTTCCCATGGTCTCGCTTGCATACTTGGCTGTTAATGATCCAAAGAAATCCTTCATTACATAGAAGGCGTTTCCTTCGGAGTTGTATACGCCTGCGTTGGAACCAAGACCGATGTTCATAAGCATCATACCGATGGCAGGTCCGATACCCAGACGAACGCCAAGGGGAATTGCATCAACGATCTTTTCACGAACGTTTAATACTGAAAGAATAATGAAAACGATACCCTCAATGAGGATGATGCACAGCGCTGCACGGAAGGACTGAAGATATGTAAGTCCGGTGATGGCAACGATGTTGGATACTACTACGGCAAAGAAACTGTTAAGTCCCATTCCGGGTGCCATAGCGAAAGGCTTATTTGCCACAAAGCCCATGAAAAGAGTACCGATGGCCGAAGCAATACAGGTTGCAAGGAACACGCCGTTCCAGATTTCCTGTCCGTTCGCACCGAATCCGGTAAGAAGGTTGGGGTTCAGGGCAATGATGTAAGCCATTGTCATGAACGTGGTAAGTCCTGCGATGATCTCAGTCCTTACCGTGGTGTTGTTCTCTTTGAGTTTAAAGAACTTTTCCATCTGACATTACTCCTATTCTAAAAAAATAAGGCATATACAAAGTATATGCCACTTTGCAATTTATTTTCCCACATAAATATAGTAAGGTCAATCGCAAAAAGAAATTTTTGTACAATGTTGGCTGTAACAGTGATATAATAGGGTGGATATTATTAGGAGGGTTTTATGATAACCGGACAAATCATACAGAACAGTATCGACGATCTTCATATTATTACCAAAGCGGATTTCTGCGTGTACGATCTTGAAGGACTTACGGTTGCTTTTACATACGAGCCTACGGATCTGGCCCGCAATATAGTCGAATCCTTCGCTGATTCCCCCGCCGACTCACAGGTAATCGGGCGCAATCATCTTCTTAAGATCTACGACGAAGGCGAGCTTGTTTACATCCTAGTTGCCACCGGCGCCGGCGACGACGTTTACATGGTTGCCAAGATCGCAGTTGCCCAGATTCAGGCGCTGATCGTAGCTTATAAGGAAAGATTCGACCGCAACAACTTCTTCCAGAATCTGATGATGGACAACCTTCTTTTGGTTGATATTTACAACAGAGCCAAGAAGCTTCACGTTGAAGTCAATCAGAAGCGCGTTGTATTCCTCATCGAGGCCCGCATTGAGCGCGACAACTCCGCAATGGACGTGTTAAAAGGAATGTTCACTCCTCAGGCCGGCGATTATCTTACCGCCATCGACGAAAAGAACATCATCCTCATCAAGAACGTTGAAGAAGGCAATGAATACGACGACCTTATGGGAATCGCCAAATCCATTGTTGATATAATCA
>JAILHY010000117.1 GCA_024695575.1 Lachnospiraceae bacterium | reverse complement strand
TGCGGCATATTTTATAGCGTTTAACATGTACTTTACCCATCTTGGTAATTACATGTTAAACGCTATAAAATATGCCGCAAGTGTAAAGTTGACCCAGACAAGTTCTTTTAGTTCAAAATACTTGCGAAAATTGAATATGCTTGCAAACTGCTGCCAAAATGATCCCTGAACACTGGGTTTAAGGCCGGGGGCGTCGTCCATTACAAATAAAGCAAGGATGCCACACAGGATCACAAATCCGCCCATGGTGATAAACAGTCGCATATAGTTATTCTCTGCGCCAACCAACATACCGCCCAAAACCGTACCCATGATGGTTCCGATGATAGGCTGTGTGGCAAGGGCTGCACCGATCTGACCTCTGTTCGTATCATCCATGTGGTCATTCATCCAGGCATTGAAGCCGGAATCGTTACCCATGGAGCCAAAGAAACTCATGATGGCATCTGCACAGACCACTGCAACGGCTGCAGTCATCAGGAGGTTTGCAGTCGGGCTCTTAACTCCGTTGGTAATGTACTGTGTAAGACCGAAAGCAATGGTAAACAGGCCCCAAAGAATGTAACCGATGGCCACTGCGTATTTTCTGCGGCCTTTTCTGTCGACCATGGTCCCGGAAATGAACGTTGAGATCGCGGTGGCTGTTGCAGATATCGCCACCATCCACGAAATAATGGTGGGATCCTTCGCAATCTTTTCATAAACAAAGGTGTTGAACCACTGGTTCTCCATGTTCCAGCAAAGCTGGCCCGCAAGTCCGAGCCCCCAGACTAAGAGCCAGAATTTGAAACTCCCCTGTTTTCTTTCAGTCTTTCCCATGATGTATACCCCCTGTGACCCGTATATACACTGCATCAACTAAGATCTCTCCACGCGCTCAACAGGATGCTTCGCTTGGTCGAAATGACGTACTATAATACTGTCATCCTGAGCGTAGGACGAATGACATGAGTCCGCAGTCGAAGGATCTTTATACTGCATTATAGTTAATAAGGCAACCCTTCAAAATGATCTGACGCTCTTCATCCGTAAGATCCCCAAGTGTCAGTTCGAATTCCTTCAAAGAACCGTTTGATACGGCATAGGCCTTGATAACGGATTCTTTGTTCTCTACTGCCTTACGAATGCCGGGAATATAGATATAATCCAGGCGCTTGAAAGGAAGGTCTCCTGCCTTGATCAGGAAAGGAAGCATTCCCCAGTTGATAAGGTTGGAGCGATAGCGCTTGGTGGCATATTCATGAGCGATATTGGCCCATCCGCCAAGTACTCTCTGGCAGGACGCAGCCTGTTCTCTTGCTGAGCCGTCACCGGGTTTAACCGCAAAGATCGTGGAACCGATACCAAAATTAGTGTGGTTAGCCTCAGGGAATCGGGTGCGGACAACATCCATTACTTCGTGAAGTTCAGGAAGAGCCTGACAGGGCTTAACTTCCGCATTACCGTCAAGCACTGCTTCCCGAGCCTTTTCAGCCTTCTGAACTTCCTTGGCAAGGCCTACATACTCAGGATCCTTACGGGACAGTGTAAACTCTGCAAGTCCCAGAGGATTTGATCTGTAAGAAGAAGTCTCGCCGGAAGGAATAAGCTCATCGGTGGTAGTTACGGGATCATGGATCTCGGAAACCACCTTTAAAAGAAGGTTCTCTGTAAGTGCCGGCATCTTGGGCCAGTCTTTGATGTTGGGTCCCATCTTAATTTCCTGCGAAGGATCTGCAACACCGTGAGAATCGAATACACGGTTCTCATATATGGATGAATCAAAGAAATACTTATACTTTCCAAAGTTTCCGTCCCACTCCGTAGCAGGTGTAAGGAAGCCTTTGTTTGCTGCGGTAGCCGCAATGGAACGAGCATCCATAAGGGCAACCGAAGCGATCTGACCGTTCTGGATCTTGGATCCCTCACGGTTAGGGAAGTTACGGGTTGAATGCCTGATAGAGAAAGCATTGTTGCTGGGTGTATCGCCCGCGCCGAAACAAGGTCCGCAGAATGCTGTCTTAACAACACCGCCGGACTTGATGATCTTGGCAACGCTTCCGTTCTTGACAAGTTCCATATATACAGGCATGGAAGCAGGATAAACGCTCAACGTAAACTCATCTGCTCCGATGAAGCTGTTATCGGGTATGTCTGCTGCCGCGCAGATATTCTCAAATCCACCTCCTGCACAGCCTGCGATGATACCCTGCTCAACATAGAGCTTTCCGTCGCGGATCTTGTCCTGAAGCGAATATTGTATCTTATCTCCGAAGCTGACCTTGGCACGTTCTTCTACGTCTGCGAGAACGTCCTTTAAGTTGGCATTTACTTCTTCAATGGTATAAACGTTTGAAGGATGGAAGGGCATTGCGATCATGGGTTTAACCTTTGAAAGATCAACCTCGATCATGCCGTCATAATATGCCACATCAGCAGGTTTAAGTTCTTTGTACGCACCGCCCCTTCCGTGGATCTCATAGAAATCCTTTATCTCGTCGTCTGTCTGCCAGATAGAAGAAAGGCAGGTGGTCTCTGTGGTCATAACATCCACGCCGATTCGGAAATCTGCAGAAAGACCTGCAACACCGGGACCTACAAATTCCATTACTTTGTTATTTACATAGCCATTGGCAAATACGGCACCGATAATGGCAAGAGCCACGTCCTGAGGGCCAACACCCTTAGCGGGAGTCCCTTTAAGATAAACGCCCACGATCTCGGGCATCTTGATATCATATGTCTGTGAAAGAAGCTGCTTAACAAGCTCGGGGCCACCTTCGCCCACTGCCATGGTACCAAGCGCACCATATCTTGTATGAGAGTCGGAACCAAGGATCATGGCTCCTGATTCTGCCAGCATTTCTCGTGCAAACTGGTGGATAACCGCCTGATGAGGGGGTACATAGACACCGCCGTATTTCTTGGCACAGGTCAGTCCAAACATGTGGTCATCTTCGTTGATGGTACCGCCTACCGCACAGAGTGAATTATGACAGTTGGTAAGAACATAGGGAATGGGAAACTTCTTAAGTCCCGATGCCCTTGCAGTCTGAATGATACCTACGAAGGTGATATCGTGGCTGGTAAGCTTATCAAACTTGATCTTAAGCTTATCCATGTTTCCGGAGGTGTTGTGTGCCTTAAGTATCCGGTAGGCCATGGTGCCTTCTTTGTCTTTAACGGAATAACCCGCAGCCTCTTTCGAGGTTGCGGGTATAATGTTGCCGTTAACAAGATATACCGGTGTGTCGTGAAGCTTAATCATAACTAAAATCCCCTTTTATTCTGTATAATCCTGTACCATATAAGATCCTTCGACTCCGGTCTCCGACCTTCGCTCAGGATGACATGCACATTCCTCTATGAATCTGTCATTCTATGTCTGCGATCTACTCGCAGACAGCCTCCACGGCGTTTGAGTGGATGTGAAGAATCCCATGACATTCTACATAGTAACTTTTCTCAGGTGCCAGATGTCGTCAACATATTCCTGGATGGTACGGTCTGAACTAAACTTGCCGGCGCTGGCAATATTAAGAATGCTCTTGCGTGCCCAGTTCCTGCCGTCCTTGTACCACTCAACAAGCTTCTCTCTTGCATCGGAGTAAGCTCTGAAATCCTTGAGGATAAAATATCTGTCCGCTCTGTCGGTTTCCTGTGTGTTAAGGAGCGAATTGTAAAGCGATCTGAACTCCTCGATATTGTCGGGACAGTAGGTTCCGTTGATAAGCTGCATCAGAACCTTGCGAACATCCGCATCCTGATTGAATATCTCCATGGGAATGTATCCGCCGTTCTGCTCGTATGAAATGACCTCGTTAGCCTTGAGACCGAAGATCATGGCGTTTTCTTCACCGACTTCGTCTACGATCTCAACGTTGGCGCCATCCAGAGTACCGAGGGTGATTGCACCGTTTAACATGAACTTCATGTTGGAAGTACCGGACGCCTCCTTACTTGCAGTAGAGATCTGCTCGGAGATATCGCTTGCTGCAAAGATGAGCTCAGCGTTTGATACTCTGTAATCCTCGATAAATACAACCTTGATCTTACCGTTGATGGAAGTGTCGTTG
>JAILHY010000100.1 GCA_024695575.1 Lachnospiraceae bacterium | reverse complement strand
CCGCCAGCATAATCACGGAGGTTACTTTATCTCCACGTTTGAGCATGCGACTGTAATTATACTGGGCGCACTGGGAGGCCTTCGAAGCCGCTTCTGCAACCTTTAGAAAAAGAATATGCTCGGGATAACCTTTCTTTAGTTGATCCCGAATGGCAGTGACAGTTCCCTCAGGGTCTGTGAACAATTTACCGTTCACAGCGGTAGAGAGAGCATAATCGGGAATAATGGCAAAGTCATCCGGGGTTATCGGGTATTTACCCAGCAGTTCACGGAAGTATTCCTCGATAGTGAAGACTCCGCGGCGCTTATGACCGGAGACTGTGGGTGCTATCTTGAATCCCTTGTACTCTTTTGGAAGGGAGTCATAGGCGTTGGTCAACTCGGAACCAATCTTTTCGAACGTGACCGGATCGGTCAAAACCACAAATCCCGGCCCCCAGTCGTGGTCCCTGGAATCTTCATCATCGTAACCGTAGCAGTCGGAACCCCGCCCGAATAGTCCCACCGCGATCCTGTCTTTGAAGTCTGCAAAGTCACGATCTATTATAGGTTTAAAACATTCCTCGTAAAAAGAACGTGCCAGATTCAGCCCCCTGACACAGATGCTCTGACCGACAGAGTCAACAGAATCAGCATCATGAGCTTTCACGACTGCTTCAGTTTCTTTTATGGCATCCTGTATCCTGTACCAGAATTCGTTCTTTCCAAGAAAGCGCTCCATAAGGTCTGCAGCCTCTCTCAGTTTCGCCAGTCCCTTCGATGCCTCACCGGTTTTGACCAGGCTGATGCCGAGAGAATAAAGTGCGGAAGCGGTGTGGGCATCCAGTATACCGTTTTTGTTGAAAAGATCCGTTGCAATTTCAGCTTCGGCCATGGCGTGCCCGTAATCGGAAAGCCCAAGGTATGAATTGGCAAGATTGGCGTGGGTAACGGCAATTTCGAAAGGTTCGTTCTTTGTTTCGACAATGGAAAGGGCCTGACCAAGACAGTCAATAGCTCCCGAAAGGTCGCTCATTTCCTGCAAAAGAAGGGCTTTGTTGTTATAGAAGCTCGCTACGAGCATGGAGTCAGCGGGAAGGGCATTGCGATATATCTTTTCAGTCTCGTTATAGAGAGAAAGGGAGTCATCAAGCCTTCCGCCTGCACGATAGGCATTGGCTATGTTAAGAAGACTTGTGGCATAGGGGATAGATCCCGCAAGCCCCATCTGATCCATAAGACCTCGGATCCGATCAGCTATGGCATAGGATTCCTCTGCACGTGAAGTTTCCCGCAGAAATCCTAGGTATTCGTTGAGAAGCTGAAGGAGCGCTCCGTCGTCCGATTCCGATACGGCAGCTGCAATCCCGTCTCTAAGTATCTGCTCAGCTGCGATAGTGTCCGCACGTTCAAACGCGCCGTCAAGTTCCTTCAAAACCGAATTAACGTCCATATCAATTCCCTTTCTTTTTCACCTGATCTGAAAAGAAACAACCGATTTGCTGCAAGTATAACATAAAGGAATTAATCTGCAATCCCTGAAATCACCTATCTTGCAAATTATGTCCCTTTATGTTACACTCTCCCCATCAAAGTACATTTCATGGCATTCAGCCATTGTCAGAGACTCCCTTCGGATCCTGACGAAATCCCTGCTTTTAAACTATATTTACTTTATGGAGGACTTTAATGCCCGATAAACACAACAAAATGGATGTATTTGCCTACGACGATGCGTTCCGTACCATGGAGGGGGAGTGCGATGACATCCTCATACCCTTCGTTAATTACATGTTCGACAAGAACTATACTTCAAACGCCGTGATCACAAGACGTCGGAACGAACACTACATTCACCGAAACGGAAGTACGGAAGAAAAAAGAATAACCGACTCGGACTTTGATATCACAGAGGAGGGGATCACAACCAATTATCATCTTGAATGTGAGAGTAAGCCATTTGATTCATCGATACTTGTGCGATTCTTCGAGTACGATGCTCAGATTGCGATGGATAACAGGGAGTATGATGATTATGGCCTGAAGGTAAGATTTCCTCAGTCGGGACTGCTTCTTCTTCGCAGCAAAAAGAAAACACCCGAAAAGGCAAACATAACGGTATCCACTCCCGGGGGAGATGTTTCTTACTCGATTCCGCTTGTGAAAGTCACGGATTTCACGATTGATGAGATATTTGAAAAGCATTTATATCTTCTGCTACCATTTCACATTTTTTGTTACGAAAAAGAATTAAGCAATATCGCTAAAGATGAGATGCGTTCCGATGATCTTGCGGAAGAATATGCCGGAATCATTGAGAAATTAAATGAAGAGCACAGTGCGGGATCATTGTCAGTATTATCTTATGGTGTTATAATCAGTTTAATCAATCAGGTACTGAACAAGCTGACTAAGAAACATGAGTCTGTTAACAGAAAGGTTGGTGACAGTATGGGAGGCAAGGTATTGGATCTTCCGATCCTTCAGGTCTATCACAAAGGCAAGGATGAAGGAAGAAAAGAAGGAAGGGAAGAAGGAAGAGCTGAAGGAATAGAGCAAGGAATAGAGCAAGGAATAGAACAAGGAATAGAGCAAGGAATAGAACAAGGAATAGAACAAGGAATAGAACAAGGCCTTGCTAAGGGTGAGGCCGAACGCCTTGAATTATCCTTAGAAATCGAGAGACTTCGTAAGGAGCTCGAACAGCTGAAAAGTAAAGCATAATATTCAAGGGCAGGCTGGTGCCTGCCCTATTTCTTTATTGAATTTCTGCAAGATATAGACTGACTCTGCTTTGGATGAGGTTAATTACTTCGCTCTTTTCTTTGTCACCGGAAATATATGAATCAGCCTCCTCATATATTATGTCAAGAATGGGTTCCGTTTTGTAGGGTGCAAATCTTCCTCGTTCAAGCAAATCCTTATATATGTCCACAGCAGATTGTGGACAGGTTTCTGCTGCGCGTTCCGGCCCGATTCGTTCCCGTAAGTCTTCATAAAAAACATCATATAGTTCTCTGTTGGTCGGCACGCTTTCATAACTCTGTCCTGAAGCGGAAAGGTAATAAGCTACAAATGCCCATGCGCCCTCAAGATTCTTCGTATTTGAATTGATCATAACTGTTTCTGAAGACTCATTATTTTCCGGATAATTACCGTCATCAAACCACATATCTACGGTGACCCAGCCATTCTTCTCATAATATTCCTCGCTTTCTGCGGTACTGGGCATCATGAATCTGACTTTTGTAATCGGACTGTAACCTTTCCCGCGTGCGTCATTATACCGTTTAGCTATATCCAGTATCTTTGAGAATAATTCGGTGTTAAAGTCACATGTCATATTATTCCAATCAACACATCCCCACAGAGTTTCGGAACACCCGAGAAAGTACTCAAGAATGCGCCAGGGTTTTTGTGTTTCGGTCCGAAATATCGCATTACCGGGATAGTACAATACGTCATCAACGAATTCCTCAAAAGACGGTAATTCTTTTCCGCCGATCACATCTTTCTTAACGGCCATGCCGACAACATTCCCCTCAATGGACACGCCATAAATGTGTTCCTTATCTTCAAGACATTTATATGATGAAAAAAACATATCGTCCGTAAAGCCGCTGGCAGCCAAGAGGGGGGCAAGATCGACAAAGCAGCCTTTTTTCATTATTTTAGATGCATCGTTAAGAATACCTCTGGTAATTAGATCAGGGCCCTTACCTGCTGTCAGTTCCGCTTTAAGTCGCTGCCTTGCTTCATCCCATTCTTCAGCCTCAAAAGTTTGAATTTCTACGTGATACTTCTCATTTTTGCAATTGAATGCGTCTGCGGCAAAGGATACAACGTCTTTACCGCTCGTATTCTGCATCCAGAGGATGGTCTTACCCTTGGCTTCTGCCTCTTCCAATGTTTCAAATGGAATATCCGCACCCGCAACATTATGAACGTATTCACCGTCAGAAGCAGTATATAGAATGGATATGCTCGTACCGGATTTAGAACCGCAGCCGGAAATAAGCGACAGCAGGCATAAAGTAGTGAGTAGTTTTAGTACTAAGTTTTTATTCATTGAGTGTCCAATCAGTTTCATCTTCTGTTTCTAAATGTAAACCCTTTCGTCCTGTATATCCGCATTCACACTTGTTGCCATGAAATTCGTGCGGTTCGTTAACAGCGAGTTTTAACACGGTAGTATGGCCGCAACTATCACAATAGAAAAGATATGCAGCTACTCGCTGGTGACTTGTTGAGGATGCATAAGGAAAAGATATATCGTAGCTTGGATCCAATACACCCAAAACTGCTTCGTGACAGTTTCCGCAATGCCCCCAGGGCTGCTTATATGCATAAGCACGTGACGGAATCGCAATAATAAGAGCAACTGCAAAAGTAATGGCAAATAGTTTCTTGATTGTTTTGTTCATTTAAATACCCCTGTTTTTTGTTTACCTATAAGTT
>JAILHY010000070.1 GCA_024695575.1 Lachnospiraceae bacterium | reverse complement strand
GCTGCGACATATCCAGCATCGCCCTGGCTGCCTTTAGTTTAAGGTTCTTCATAGGCTAATCCTCTTGTTTATCCATGAAACCCTTGATAATGATAATAACAAGCATATAAAGCAGGAATATACCACATGTCAGGTTACATGTGCCTGTTAAGGTGAGCATTCCGTTTTCAAAAACTGTTTTTCTTACAATATGTATAATTCCAACCGCAATATTTAAAAAAGAGAATATGGAAAAGAAAACGATCAGAGGGGTGCGGTTTTCATCAAGTCTGAAATATGCATCTTTAAGGATAACGTAAGTAATGAAAACACCGCCACCGATCAATACCCCAAGGAAGGTAAGGAGGCTGTTATCCACGGGGATCGCCGGCTCCATAATTGATACGAGGGCGAGCACTGTGTAATATACGATCATGGTGATAAAGGAATATTTGTATGCGATGCCCTGGGCTGCGATCTGGCGTTCATCATACTTATTTGCAACAGCCGTATCTTTCCGGGATGCTACAATTATCAATGCAACAATAAGAAGACCGACTATCGCACCGCAGATCAAACTGATAAACTTAGCGCTTTCTCTTGACTCGTTGATCGAAACGCTATAGTCCATCTCGTAGGTACCGGGCTTAAAGAAATCTGCATCGATCTCGCCAATCTCGCCTTCTTTGAAATGCTCACGGGCATAATCCATGTAAGCTTCCTTACTGCCGAGAGTCGTGAACTTAAAGGAGTATTTGCCCTTATCAAGTTCCATTACAGTGGAATCTGCCGTGAGAGTTCCGCCTGTTATGCTGAAAACAGCTTCTCCCGATTCGCTGTATACCACAAGACCCGTGACAAAACCGGGGGTTACGTCATTCATCCAGTCTGCGCTGATCTGATACGTACCGTCTTCTTTGACAGTCAGATTGGTATAAAACGAAGAAGGCTGAGCGTCTGAGTCCTTAACTTCAACTATGTTATGAAGTTTTGAAGAATAAGAGTGCGAGGGAGCATAACAAACAATAAAAGTGATTACTGCCAGTAATGCTATTACTATTGCAACAATTTTCTTAGTTTTCGTTAACATCTTTACTTTCCTCAATAATTGTCTCTGTTTCTTTTTCAAAAGAGAAGTAGTTAAACTTAACACCCATAAATGCCGTAAGTGCGGCGAATACGATAAAGATGATAATAGGGCTTATAACCACAGGGACAGCCACACCGATAAAGTTGTTGAGGATGTGGCAGAAAATGCAGGGGATAACGGAATTAAATCTGTATCCGACAAAGCCCCAGAACAGTCCCATGGGAAGAACATAGACAGCCTGGATTGGATTCATGTGGAATATTCCGAACATTACTGCGCTGATGATCATGCAGCCGATAACGCCGAAGCTTCTCTTGGACCTCTGTAAAATAATACCGCGAACAGTAAGCTCTTCGGCAATTGGTGCAAGAATTACAGCGGTAATGATTCCGAGAACGGCATTTCCTCCAAGGATATTGCCAAGAGATGAATTAAAGGCGTTTGCGGTTTCAGGCATCAGCAAGGAAATGATCTGCTGAAGGATTGCTGCAAGACCCCAGCTTGCAAGGCATCCGCAGAATACAAAAGCAGCACTCTTGAATCCTTCGAATTTCTGCGTGATGGGCTTGTAGGTTCCGGCTGCTTTGTCCTTTTTAACGTAGCCGAGGTAATACCAGATGGCTGCTACCAGGATGCATACCAGATCTGCTGCAAAAAGAAGATAGGTAAGGATAGGTGATGTGGAAATAAATTCGGTATATCTTCTGGTGTATTCAGCGGTGTCTCCGCCTGATTCGGAAAGGATGGAAATGGACTTGGGAATGATTCCGATAGCCTCTACTCCACTCTGGATAAGAAGCATTGCAATTATAACTCCCAGACTAAAAAGAATTGTAAGAATTCTGCTCTTGGTATCTGTTTTCTTGTTCATGACTGATTTAACTCCTCCTGACGGATAAGGTGCGAAACGTTTCATTTGCTTTATTATGAGCTTACTGTAACACCCTCCAGACAATATGTCAAGTATATTTTACATATTGCCATTAAAAATTCGTGGACGCGATTCTAAAAAAATGCTTTAATGGTTACAGATAAGCCATTTAACCACTATCAACAGAGGGGGGATAAAATGTACGTAGCAAAAGAAAACAGATATGAAAAAATGAAATACAACAGGTGCGGAAACTCAGGGCTAATGCTCCCGGCAGTGTCTCTGGGTCTTTGGCACAATTTCGGCGACACCGGAGTATACGCCAACATGGAGGAAATGTGTTTTACCGCATTTGACAACGGTATCACGCACTTCGATCTTGCCAACAATTACGGTCCCAAAGACGGAAGTGCCGAAGAAAACTTCGGTCGTATCCTCAAAGAACATTTCAAGCCTTACAGGGATGAAATGATCATCTCAACCAAGGCAGGATACTACATGTGGCCGGGACCATACGGTGATCACGGAAGCAGGAAATACCTCATTGCCAGCCTTGATCAGTCTTTGAAACGACTGGGGCTTGATTATGTCGATATCTTCTATCATCATCGTCCCGATCCCGATACCCCTTTGGAAGAGACTATGGGCGCCCTTGAACAGATAGTCCGTTCAGGCAAGGCTCTCTACGTTGGACTCTCAAATTACAACGGAGAAACTCTTGAGAAAGCAACCACAATCCTTACGGAGCGCCATGTTCCTTTTATCATTAATCAGAACCGCTACAATATCCTGGATCGTACAATTGAGGAAAACGGGCTGAAAGAAACCTCTTCAAAACTCGGAAAAGGAATCATCTGTTTCTCTCCTCTTGCCCAGGGTATGCTCACAGACCGGTACTTTAACGGTATCCCTGCGGACAGCCGGGTTAAAACAGACGGAAGGTTCCTTAAAGAAGATCAGATTTCCGAAGAGAAGATCGGAAAGCTTAAGAAGTTAAACGAAATAGCCGCCCGCCGCGGCCAGACACTCGCTGAAATGGCTCTTGCATGGTGTCTTAAGGATAACGCCATCACTTCAGTTATAATCGGTGCATCCAGATCCAGCCAGATACTTGATAACATCAAGGCTGCTGAGAATACGGTGTTTACGGATGAAGAACTGAAGGAGATAGACAGCCTTTCGGTATAAGATCTCTCCACTCACTTAAAAGCCCTTCGGTTTTGTCCGAAGGGCTTTCCTTTACTGTTCTTTGGCCGCAAGCTGTGACTCGTGCATCTTGAAGAAATCCACACGGGGTTCAAGGAACTTGAACTCGTGGTTAGCAGGATCCTCCATAAGATCCGTAAGAGTGGAGAAGATGTAATCCCAATTGTAGATCCTCTCATCCACATTCAGGTACTCGCGGACTTTCTCACACCCGCTTGGAGCAATGGGATGAATGAGTGCCGTTGCAACCCTGATGCCGTAGAAGGAATCAGCAAGAACCTGCGCCTTAAGTTCCATGTCGTTATTGGCATCGGCTGTGCGCATGTTGTTCACAAGATATTTGTTCATGTTGCGGATAAGAGTATCCAGCACATAGGTGATCTTGTGGAACTGATGGTCGTACATGTTCTGCTCATATGTAAGAATAGCTTCTTTTGCCTCTTCTTTAATATTTTCGGAGATCTCACAAAGAGGAAGCTTTCCGTCAAAGTCCTTCTGCAATGTGTAGAAGCAGGTTCTGATGATCTTGTTAAATACGTTGGTAAGAAGGTTACCGTCCTTTAACACGGGATCCGCACCGTTACGCTCTTCCTCGGGAAGATAAACCTGAGGATCAAAGCTTACGCTCTTGTTGGCAAGACCGAGGCTTAAGAAATGCATGCGCATCTGCTCTGCAGTATAGAACTCAAGCAGGTCCTTCGCCATGGGAGGCTTGATGGAACCCGAGCTTGAAGCTTTTTTGTTCATGAACAGGATGTGGTTGTTGGGAACGAGGAAGGTCTTCTTAAGTCCCAAGGTCTCCCACATAGCCTGCTGTGCGATTCCGTAGAAGGAAATGTTATCCTGGCCGATGAACTGATATACCATCGCATCCTCATCGTTCCAGTATTTCTTCCACTCTTCTTTATCGGCGCCCTTACTTTCAAGATACGTTCTGGTAAAAGAAATGGGAGCCCAGAGTGACTCAGGCCATACCCAGAAGGTTAAATCCTTAAGTCCTTCTTTTTCCGGGAACGGAACACCCCACTCGATATTACCGGAAAGTCTGAAAGGAACCAGAGTCTTGCCGGTACGATAGTTTATATTCAAGCCTTCAAGGACTTTCCTTGCGGCATCTCTGTCATCAAGGTTCTTAAACACAAATGTATATGAATTCTTGTTGTCATCTATGATTTCGTGAGCCGGGAACTTGGCCCTCAATGCGTCAAGATCCTCCACGAATTTCTTCTGCACGTAAATATAGGGAGGCTTTAAAAACTCCTCTATGGTAGTGAGCATGTACTTTCGTGCGTTGCTGTTCTTTCGAAGATCGTCCACAAATTCCTGCATCATGGGAATGCAGTCTTCCAGCTTGTAATACCAGTTGGTAACATCCACAAGCTCCGGAGTAAGGCCCGACAGGGTGCTGTGAGGATCGATGAGCTCTGTGGGCATGTACTGATGTCCGAGGTCACATTCGTCCGCATAAGCCTTCTCTGACTGGCAGCCCTGAATGGGACATTTACCGATCACCTGACGTCCGTTCAGGAGACATTTAAACTTAGGGTCAAAGAACTGGGGTGTGCTCAGTTTCTCAAGAGTTCCTTTTTCATATAAGCCTTCGAAAACCTCGGCAGAAACTTCCTTGTGGATCTCCCCTGCACGTCCGAGTGCGGAGGCGCCAAAAAGATTAAGGCTTATCTCGTACTTATCAAGAGTGTCCTTCTGGGCCTCGTGATTCTTGCGAACGTAGTCTTCGATAGTTCCGTCGAATGTTCCTGCTTCTTTGGCCTTGCGATAGCCCTCAAGAATGGGAGATCCGTAGCAGTCGGTACCTGAAACGAATATTACGTTCTCGGCTCCGATCCTGTCTCGCAAAAATCTGGCAAAAGTATCGGCATGAACGAAAACACCGCCGATATGGCCAAAGTGTAATTCCTTATTTCCGTAGGGCATACCTGCGGTTACAACTGCGCGCTTGGGGAAAACCGGGCGCATCTTGGGTTCTTTAACGTATTCCATAAGTCTACCTCATATGATTAAATATGCGAATAATTATAGTTTTTCCGATGTTAACTGTCAACACGCTTAAAATCCTTCGATTCAAATAAAAGGATCTCCTATTTCGGGTCGCCCTTTGTAAGCATGTTCCAGGTCAGCTTAAATGTGTTGGGTCTGCCCATTTTGATCTTCTCCCTATTTATATGAAGGGCCTTGCCTTTATATACTTCCCATTCCGGTCGTCCGTCTCCGTTGGGGTCTCCCTTAGTGGCAAAAGAAGAAACATAGTCAACGATCAGTTCCGAAACTTCCCCGTCACGCCCGTCGTAGGGTCTGTGGCTTAAAGAAAGAGTATTGAAAAAGTACCTTAACTCGCTTGAGTGGAAAGCTCCGTTTCTGTCGGTTCCCGGGGCATTTATGTCAAAATAGTAGACATATCCCTTATTGGCCTTGGCAAATTTGTTACCAATGTGAGCCATGATAGGCGCATACATATCGTTGTTTGTGTAGCCTATCATGTAATCGATCTTGAGTGGATCCCTGATAAGTTCGTCCACGGGAGCTTTCAGGTGATATCCGTCGATCACGGGCATTGTGTTGTAGACGTTGTCTTTTCTAATATTTTTGATATCTTCGATGGCGGTAAACAACGCCTTAAGGTCCAGTTTCTTTAGTTCATCAAGGCTCTTACAGCCTGCTATTTCCAAATACTGAAGCCAGTATTCTCTCGTATTCTCCGCAAGTCTTGGAAGGGCAAACTTAGGAAACAAGCCGCCTCCCGACATCATAACCGCATGTCTGAACAGGCCTTCATTCCCATGAGAAAGGCAGAGATACTGAATTGATATGGCACCTGCGCTCTGTCCCATGAGCGTGATATTCTCGGGATCTCCCCCGAAGGATGCGATATGTCTCCTGACCCATTTTATGGCGGTCAGCTGGTCATCAAGGCCGAAATTTCCGTCATGTCCGTATTGTTTAAAAATATCCTCGTGAGTTATATATCCAAGTACTCCCACGCGATAGTTTATGGTGACCACCATCACTCCGCGCCTGCAGTAAGCCTCACCGTCAAAGCAGGAATCCTTTGCTGAACCTGAGTTAAATCCCCCGCCGTAAATGTAGATGATGACGGGACAGTTCTTTCCTTCTTTTGGCGCGTAAATGTTTAAGTTAAGGCAATCCTCGCTGTAATCGTAGGTGATCCCGTCCCTGAATTCCCGATGATAAAACATCCTCTCCGGCACTTCCAGATGCTCATAGTATGCCCTTGTCTGGGGGCACACTCCACCAAAGCCCGTGGCGTCGTATTCGCCTTCTTTTTCCGAATGATCCACGGGTACGGCGTACTCAAAACGTCCCGCCCGTGCAAATCTTATGCCCAGAAATTCGTTACAGTATTCACGTTCGTTGCCCTTTATAAGGCCGTAATCCGTTTGTATCGTGACAGTAGACATATAAGTTTCCTATGCGATGTCGATTATGTTGTTCTCGTAAGATTCCTTGAGTTTGGCTTCTTTTTCCACCTGGAGCCTGTCAACGCGTTTCTTTGAAAGCGGACACATAAAGAAAAGGATCAGCGCCATCAGCCCGAAAAGAACGGCGGGAATCAAGGTCGAAAGATCGTACATTTTCTTGAGGTTCTCAAGGCTCTGCACTGCCCCCTTCTCGTACTTGTAATTCATGTTAAGGAGTGCGCCGTTAACGCAGACGGCGGCAATTACCTGGCCAAGCTTTCTGAAGAAATTAAAGAAAGAATATGCGGTACCGTCGTCTCTTGAGCCCGTGGTCACTTCGATGTCATCGATGGCATCCGTAGCCATTGCCCAAAGCTGCATTACAAGGGTCGTAAGCCCGAGACCGCTGACGAAACAAAGTGCCAGGAAGAGATACATGAGTTTCGAAGGCTCCATGCCCCTAAGCAGGAACAGAGCGAAATTGGCAAGAGCCGCGAAGGCCACACCAACGGTGCTGATTTCCTTTTTGCCAAGTTTACGTGCCATTTTCGGCAAAAAGAACATGAAGATGATCATGGGTGAATATGTGCAGGCCTGACTGGCAAGATTCATCCAGTTGGCGTTGAAATAATCGTTAAAGAGATAAAGGTAGAAACTCTGGGTGAACATCTGACCCGCAAGGAGCAGCATAGCCGTCAGGGAAACTGCCAGAAATGCCCGGTTCTTTAGTAATGTGCCTATGGCTTTGAATCCGGCTCCTTTTTCCCTGGGTGCGGGCTTTGTAATAACGCGCTCCTTGTTAAGTGCGAAGGTCAGGAAAAGAAGAAGGGCCGAGATTATGGCCATAATGGAAACACCGATGATCACAGGCCCGTACTGCATGTCCGTGATGATCTTGCCGTTCTCACCATAAACATAGGCGCCGCTTGCATCGGTCCTCTTTTGGTAGATAAAAGAAACCAGCACAAATACGGGAATCGAACCCACTGCCGCACCGATGGATCTGAAGACGGAAAGCTTGTTTCGCTCGGTTACATCAGTGGTTACAACGGAAGCAAGAGATCCGTAAGGAATCTGAAGAACCGTATAGCACATACCCCAAAGAATATAGGTGAATGTGGCGTAAATGCAGGTTCCGATGTAATTATTCTCACCGCCAAGGCCCGGAAATCGCATGAACATTAATATGGTCAGCACGCAAAGAGGTGTGGCAACATAAAGGAACCACTGCCTGTAGCGGCCGTATCTCGAAGGTTTCACCGTGTCGCAGATCCTTCCCATAATGGGATCGTTGACTGCGTCCCAGATCCTGGCTCCGATGAACATAAACATGATAAACAGGGGACTTAAGTGAAAAACATCGGTGTAATATTTCTGAAGTATAGATGTAACAAGACTGAATACCAGACACCCGGCAGCGTCTCCCAGAGCATATCCGAAATAATCCCTGGCCTTTAAGCCGCTGGTGCGGGCGATATAGCTTTCATCTTTCTTTTCCATGGTCGTAACCCTCCCTTACAGACTCTACTACAGTATATCACATTTCAGGGGCGTTTTGACCAAAAAACAAACCATCATTCGCCGCCAGATCAAGGATGATCCGAAGCAAATGATGGTCATGTTCAAATGTGTAATGAATTATGATTGGTTGTTGGCTTAAGCCTGTGCGATAGCCTTCATTAACTCATCGATATCGATGCCGTGTACCATTGCTGCCATTTCAAGGCTCTCGCCCTGTGCAGAAGGACAGCCGAGGCAGTGCATACCTGCCTGCATAAGTACGGGTGCGATATCGGGATTGGCGCGTAAGATCTCGCCGATTGTCATTTCTTTGGTGATGTTATCCATGTTCAAACCTCCTATAAATGCTCCCTTAACGGGATGAACGACGTTTTTATACTATGGGGAGTATAATACCAGCCTCTTTCTTTTTCAAGTAAACTTTCTATAAATTGATGTCAAGCTCAACGGGGCAGTGGTCGGATCCGAAAACGTCAGTAAGGATCTTGGCATCCTCGACCTTATCTTTAATGTCCTCCGACACGATGAAATAGTCGATGCGCCAGCCCGAGTTCTTTTCCCTTGCATGGAATCTGTAGGACCACCAGGAGTAAATATCCTTCATATCAGGATAAAGAAGCCTGAATGTATCAACGTATCCCGCATTCAGAAGGTCTGTCATCTTGCTGCGCTCTTCGTCGGTAAAGCCCGCGTTGTGACGGTTGGTCTTGGGATTCTTAAGGTCGATCTCCCGGTGGGCAACATTCAGATCTCCGCAGAAGATCACGGGTTTCTTTTGCCTTAAGCCGTTTATGTAATTAAGGAAAGCGTCCTCCCAGGTCATGCGATAGTCAAGGCGCTTAAGTTCATCCTGGGAATTGGGGGTGTAGCACGTTATGAAAAAGAAATTTCCGTACTCAAGAGTTATGACTCTTCCCTCGTGGTCGTGCTCCTCCACGCCGATTCCGTAGGTCACGCTCAAAGGCTCGTGTTTGGTGAAGATCGCAGTGCCTGAGTAGCCTTTCTTTTCCGCGTAATTCCAGTACTGTTTGTAGCCCGGAAGATCCATTTCGATCTGTCCTGCCTGTAACTTAGTCTCCTGAAGACAGAAAAAATCAGCATCCGCCTCCTTGAAAAAATCCATGAAACCTTTATCCATCACGGCACGTAACCCGTTAACGTTCCAGCTGATACACTTATACATACAACATTCCTCCAAAGAGTATACCCTTCTTTGTCATCTTGAGCGACCGCCCTCTTTGTCATCTTGAGCGACCGAAGGGAGTCGAAAGATCTTATTCTTATATTTTGCCACAATTATCCCGGCAGGTAAACACTGAATCAATTAAGATCCTTCGGCTTCGCTCAGGATGACATACCCACTACATATTGTGGGTGTCTTTAAAGCCTCCACACTCTATACACTAATCCCCGAAATGTTCTTAAAAAAGAACACTCTCCCGCCTTGACTCTCGATTTTGGGTGCAATATAATGGGTGTACGCTGAATTAAGTAGGAATCTGTCAAGTCTCGACAGATTAGAACACTTTATTTACAAT
Source organism: Lachnospiraceae bacterium (assembly GCA_024695575.1). Taxonomy (GTDB): domain Bacteria; phylum Bacillota; class Clostridia; order Lachnospirales; family Lachnospiraceae; genus UBA1258. Next base: position 726 of record JAILHY010000070.1, on the reverse strand, counting down.
TATATTTCAGGAGGATTTCATATGAGACCAGAATGGAAAGATTTTGTAGGCGGCAAGTGGGAAAATGAAATCAATGTTCGTGATTTCATCCAGAAGAACTATCATCCCTATGACGGCGATGACACCTTCCTTGCAGGACCTACCCAGAACACCAAGGACCTTTGGGCTATGGTGTTAGACCTTCAGAAGAAAGAAAGAGAAGCCGGCGGCGTTCTTGATATGGACACCAAGGTTATCTCCACTATCACTTCTCACGGCCCCGGATATCTTGACAAGAGCAAGGAGACCATCGTTGGTTTCCAGACAGACAAGCCTTTCAAGCGTTCCATGCAGCCTTATGGCGGTATCCGTATGGCAGAGAAGGCATGTGCCGACAACGGCTACACCGTTGATCCCGAGATCAGCGAGTTCTTCTCGGTTCATCGTAAGACACACAACGCAGGTTGTTTCGATGCTTACAACGATGAGATGAGAGCCTGCCGTTCGTCACACGTTATCACCGGTCTTCCGGATGCATACGGCCGCGGACGTATCATCGGCGACTACAGACGTGTAGCTCTTTACGGTATCGACAGACTTATCGAAGACAAGATCGCACAGAAGAACTCCACCGGACGTGTTATGACAGATGATGTTATCCGTCTTCGTGAAGAGCTTTCCGAGCAGATTACAGCTCTTAAGATGATGAAAGAAATGGCTGCTTCCTATGGCTGCGACATCTCTAAG
>JAILHY010000081.1 GCA_024695575.1 Lachnospiraceae bacterium | reverse complement strand
CCGAAACGAGCAAATAGCGATTTTTCGACGCAGTATCGCTCACTAAATTCGCGTCACTTTTTCAGAGAAATCCGGCTCGGAAGCAACTCGCACGGCGCTTACCCTGCTGGTATTATGTATGCTGTAGTGAACGTGAACGCTTGTGCTCAAACATCCTCCCTCGCCGTCATTGAAAAAGCACCGCTTATTAAGTGTGCTCAAATGCGCTCAAAATCGATTTGCTGCTTTCGTACGCTGTGCATTGGAAAAGTGAGCGAACGCGAAGCTCAAAAAGATTTTGAGTGGTGATTAGGCCGGGAGCTGAGGGAAGATCCACCGCTTACGGAGACTTAACGCCAAAAACGAGAGCTGCGATTCCACGCGAACGTTTAATGGCGTTTAGTCGTAGTTAGCGGTTAGCTTGCCCGGAGCGGAGGCCGGACCACGAGAAACTTTTTGCAGTTCGCGTGAACGTATCATTCATTAACACGTTAACCTGTAGTATTCCAGTTTACTTCAGCGCCTCTTTAACCGATGCAGCCACACCGGTAATCCCTGCGATCTCAGAAGGGATTATAAGCTTTGTAGCAGTACCGTTGGCAGCCTTCTCAAATGCTTCGTAGCTTCTTAACTTGAGAACAGCTTCATCAGCTCCGGCTTCCTTGATCATGCGAAGACCGTTTGCTGTAGCCTGCTGAACTTTAAGGATTGCTTCAGCTTCACCTTCTGCCTCGCGGATCATCTTTTCCTTCTGAGCTTCTGCACGAAGGATTGCAGCCTGCTTCTCAGCTTCTGCTTCAAGAATTGCAGATTCTTTCTTACCTTCTGCTACAAGGATGGTGGATTTCTTTTCACCCTCTGCCTTAAGGATCGCTTCACGGCGTTCACGCTCTGCCTTCATCTGTTTCTCCATGGCGTCACGGATGGCGGTAGGAGGCATGATGTTCTTAAGTTCTACACGGTTAACCTTGATGCCCCAGGGATCGGTAGCTTCGTCAAGGGTTGCACGCATCTTGGCGTTGATTGTTTCACGGCTTGTAAGAGTCTGGTCAAGTTCCAGATCACCGATAACGTTACGAAGTGTGGTAGCGGTAAGATTCTCGATAGCAAGCATGGGAGCCTCAACACCGTAGGTGAAGAGCTTAGGGTCTGTGATCTGGAAGAACACAACCGTATCGATCTGCATTGTTACGTTATCCTTGGTAATAACGGGCTGAGGAGGGAAATCCGCAACCTGCTCTTTTAAAAGAACGCGCTTGCTTACGCGGTCGATAACAGGCATCTTAAAGTGAAGACCTACGTTCCAGGTCGCCTGATAAGCACCCAGTCGCTCAACTACAAAGGCCTGAGCCTGGGGAACGATCTTAATGCATGAAATAATGATTCCGATAATGATTACTCCGATAAGAATGGGTACGATATATTCCATAATCAACCTCCAATGATTTATTCAGAAACCGGTGAAACCACCAGCTTCACACCTTCAACTTCTTTAACCTCGACCACGGTACCGATCCTTATGTTGGATCCGTCAAAGCTCTTGGCACTCCAATCCATGCTGCCGAGCTTAACCTGGCCGAAGCCCTTAACATTCTCTATATCAGCTATTACAATGGCCTGCTGGCCGATGTAGCTCTCAACATTCGTTCGCGTACGTTTCTTGTTAAAGTACTTGACCGCGATAGGTCTTGTAAATACAAGGAGCAGTACCGATACTACGATGAATACTGCGCCCTGGAGCCAGAGCGGTGCATGAAATACCGCAAATGCCGCCGAAACCAGCGCTCCCCCTGCAAACCAGATCGTGGTAAGTCCGGTGGTCAGTAACTCGATGACCAGAAGGACTGCGAAAATGATGAGCCATGTGACTATCCAGTTCATTTCCATATCTCCACCTCCTTGGATATGTATGCATCACTCTCAGTTAACTGATAACTATATATTACAACATACCGTATGTTCAATCAATCTCGGTATCGGCAAATAAGCTCATTTTATTTTGCAAAAAGAACAAATTACCGTAGGCGGTAGATATTGAAGCCCCGGAAGGTGGTTTCTTTTGCATGGTCGTTGAAATATGCGATCATGTCGCAGTCGGACCCCTCAAAAGTAAGAAGATACCGGGCCTTAAGGCTGTCTAAGTTATTAAGCACATACTCCTGTGTGCAGTAATTTATTGCAAATCCAGCAGGCAGCGAAAACAGTACTTCAAGATAATCAGGATTGGATAAAGAAGCCGCCTTGAGATCTTCATCCACCACGATCACGGTGTTATCCCATGATCTTCCGTCGGCAAGTACCAGAGTTTCCTCCATGGTGACCACGTCCCCGGCGTATTCCGCTCTGTAGGCCGAATCCTCAACAGGTATCCTGTAGCTTCCGATCCTGGCGGTAAAGCAAAATACCAGTATCAGCAGACAGAACACGGCGTTCACCGTTCTTCCGCCGGCAAGGAATGTAAGGATGATAAAGTCCGTCACGATGAATACGATAAGATGGCGGTTACCCGCAAACAGGTTGTACATCACAAGGATGGCCGTAAGCACTGCTGCCTGAGCAAAGAAGATCAAAAGAAACCCGCCGCCCTTTCGCATGTTTTCTTCTTTACGATGGTCGAAAAGAAGGACGATGGCGTTAATAAGCACCATAATGCTCAAGATAACGAAGGTAAGGAACAGCGCTCCGTCTTTGTTGCCGGAAACCACTGAATCCCACATGATAAAGAGCATCTGCTTAAAGGATGTGACGAAGGTTTCAAGCATCTCGCGTGCTACAAGCCTCGGTCCGTGAGTTATGGCCTTACCTACCCAGTCGATGTAGATCCCGGCAAAATACTCTGCTCTGAAGTACTTGCCGTCAACGACATAAATAAGCCCGCCAAGTAACATTGCAGGCAGGCACAGGAATCTGCTCCGTTCACGCCACACAAAGCCTGCATACCAGATAAACACCCCAAGGATCAGAAAGTAAGGTCTCACCGCTGACATGTAGATAAGTATGAGACACAGGCCCACTATCTTGGCCGTGCGGTGATCCTGCGTCTCCGACCACCCGAGGGCGAAAAACAAGATCGTAAGTGAAACGAACAGCACCTCCGACATGCAGGAAAATACATATCTTCCAAGGGGCAGGAACATTATGATCTCAAGCCCGAAGAAAAGTGTCGGAAGCAGGTCACTCTTTAAACTTTTGGACAGTACATAGCAGGAAAAAGAAAGAATGACGGCGTTAAAAAGTACCGGTGCAAGAAGGCTGCCGTGAAATATAAGAAGTGCCGGTACAAAAGGTGCTATGGGCAAAGGCCCCCAGGCTGCAAAGCCTCCAAGAACCGCGCTGCTTTCGTTAAATCCCCAGAAACCACGGGGCGACCCGAACTCAGCCATGGCCTCAGCCTGCTTAAAATAAAAAACTTCGTCGTTCCAGCCGGAACCGGGAAGCCAGACGTCAAAAAAAGACTTCCCCGAAAACACCGGCCCGATGATACAGAGTATCACCGGAACCAGTGTAAGGAAAAGTACTGAAAATATGGGCTTACGAAACAGATCGACTATCTTTTTCATAGTTTCCCGTATATTACTTACCTGAAATAACTACTCCATCGATTGCGATATAAGGCGCATTGCCGCTGCCGTCGCTGAGGGTTTCCTTGGAGATTGCAACAATGTTGTTTAACATATCCGCGAGGTTTCCGTTGATCATGGTCTCGGATACCGCACCCTTGATCTCGCCGTCCTCAACTAAGAAGCTGTTCTTGGCTACACCGGAGATCTCGCCGTTGGCGCCGGGGTTACCGCCTGAGAATCCGCCCAAAATAAGGCCCTTCTTAACGGACTTAAGCATGTCGGCATAATTGCTGTCGCCGGGCTCAATGATAAATGATCCCATGCTTGCCTTGGCGGGTGTTAATTTCTTTTTGTTGGCTACATATAAGCCGATAAGGAAGTTCTTAAGTACACCTTTCTCGAATACGGATACGGGCTCAGCCTTGAAGCCGTCGCCGGTCCAGCGTTCGCCGCATACCACGTGCTTATCGAAGGGATCAACCTTAAGATTAAGCTTGTCGCTTACAACCTTCTGTCCAAGCTTATCCTTCCAGATACTGGTACCGTCAAGTATTACACCGCCACCGATAAAGTTGCTGAGTGCCGCATACATAAGGTTGTTTGCCATATCGGGAGTAACGATAACACGTCCCTCGAACTTTCCGTCAATAGTCACTTCGTTTAACTGTGCAACCGCTACGTCAAAGGGATGACTGATAACTTCCTGATCAAGGAAAGGTGTGTCAAGGTCAACAAAAGAACAATAAGCCACATTGATACCGGTGGTCTTCTGTCCGTCGTTACCCGCAAACTCTGCTACGAAATCATACCAGCCTTCGGTGTTTTCGAAGGTGGTACCGTTGGTATTTACGTAGTAGGAATTCTTTTTAACGCACTTGGCAAATACCTGCATAAGCTTGATCTTGGGATACTTAACGGGTAATGCTTCCTTGAACTCTTTGATACGCTCAAAGAATTTCTCTGTATCAAGTTCAGCCACGCCCTCTTTGAACACGTGCTTGCCCTGGTCGGGAGCGATGTCCTTGTCGGGATCTTCGGCTGATGACTCGGTAGAAGTAACTGCAGCCTCAACCGTAGCTTTGATACCTTCGTCGGTAAAGTCATTGCCGCTTGCCGCACCCTGCTTGGTGCCGATAAAGGTGCTTACCGAAAGGCCGTTGTCAAACAAAGTACGAAGAAGGGAAAACTCGCCGTCTTCAATGTTGAATTCTCTGGTTTCCTTCTGGGTAACGCTAACTCCGTACTTGGTAATGCCCTTTTCCTGTAACAGGGCACATGCTTTATTTGAAACATCAATTATTTTACTCATGTGATCTCCCCCCTTCCTAACGTCCGCCAATCATGATCTTGCAACGAAGATAAGGGCCGCCGAAACTGGTGGTCATGGGCTGTTTCTTGCCGCATGTACCTGCAGATGACCAGTTCATGTCACTTGAAACCATATCTACGGTCTTGAGCATGTCAAAAGCAATACCCGAAACCGTGGTGTCAAGAAGCGCGCGTCCCAATTTACCGTTCTTGATCTCATAACCCATGTTTACGCCGAACATAAACTCACCTGTAAGGTCAGCCTGTCCGTTACCGGTCTTAACGAGAAGATATCCGTCGTCAACCGATGCGATCATGTCATCGAACTTATCCTTACCGGGTAAGATCGCGGTATTTCTCATACGGATGATAGGTTCGTCCGAGAAATCCCAGGCTCTTGCATTACCTGTGGGAGCAACACCCCAGCGCTCCGCAGATTCACGGTTGTGCATGTAGCCTGTCAGTATTCCGTCCTTAATAAGAACCGCATCCTGTGCAACGGTTCCTTCATCATCAAGATATACGGGAAGAGGTGCAGTCTGTCCCAATGTGGTATGAGCAAAGTCAACAAGTGTAACGAGAGGTGAAGCAACCTGCTTGTTAAGCAAAGGTCCCGCAACGGAACCGCCTGCAACAAGGTCGGCTTCAACAGTGTGTCCAACTGCCTCGTGGCTTAACATACCTGCAAGGTCACCGCCGAGAATAACGGTCTTGTAACCCGCATCGGCGTATACACCTTCTTTTTTGTCCATGAGCTTGCGATAAAGGTCGTCAATATCAGGGAAGTACTTGCTCACATCCCCGAATACCTCATCAAAATTGCCGAATCCGCCGTGAGCCTTGAAAAGTTCAACCGGCACGCCGTCCTTGGTCTCTGTGGACATAACCGTGTAGATGTGACATCTGGGATAGGTCACATGGCCCGAAAAAGCATCGGAAGTGTACACGATCTTGTCGTGGGACTGTCCTCTGTAGGAAATGGTGCGGCTCTTAAGATCCGGATAGTTCTTGGCGATGTAGTTGTCCATCTCTCTGCAGGCTTCGATGATCTTCTTCTGCTCTGCGTCTGTGAGATCGTGATTGAGGGCAACGTTTCCAAGCCCGAAGGATCTGGGCGCCTTCTTGTCGCTTCCTGCGTGATTAGCCAAAAAGAAAGCGTTCTCGGTAGCAGCCTTCAATACTGATTCAGCTGCGCTTTCCGAGTATTCTGCCATGGACGCAAATCCATAAACCCCGTTCTTTAATACTCTGGCATTGATACCCCTTGTTTCGCTGCGCACATTGCTTACGAGATCTCCGTTTACGAAAGCAACGCTTCGGGTCCTGTTTTCCTGACCACGGAGTACAGTCTGCACTCCATCGGCAAACAGAGCCTTCTTGGCAGCTAAAATGTCCTGTAACATAGTATTCCTCCTTTTACCATTCTTTCTCTATGAATGCGGGCTGTGATAGAAATTGCCCAGCACATCATCTGATTTAAAAGTATTGACGAAGGTCTGACCGCCTGCCTCTGTAACGACATTCATGATCTTCTTGACCTCGTCTCTGGATACAACCGAGTAGATTATGTATCTGTTCTCGTGAGTGTATCCACCCTCGCCCTTAAGGATCGTAGCGCCGTGATGTGCCACTGAATAGATCCCTTCAACTATCTCCCGGGGCTTCTCCGTGATTATCAGCAGGGTCTGTTTCTGGTAGCGCTTATAAAGAATATGCAGTACTTCCGTTGACGCATACTGATAAATGATTGAATACAGCGCCTTATCCCAACCGAAAAGAATACCTGCAAGAACAAGGATCACTGCGTTAATGCCAAGGATTATGTTCCAGGTGTCCATGCCTTTCTTTTGCGAAAGATAGATGGAGATAAAGTCGGTTCCGCCTGTTGTACACTCAACGGACAAAGCAAGGCTTATGCCAAAGCCGTTGATAACACCGCCGAAAATGGCGATAAGAAGCGTATCGTATGTGATAACGATAGGCGGGATAAAGTCTGTAAGAACGCCGATAAGAAGTATAACCACAAGAGACCGCCAGGTAAATTTCCTGCCGATAAATCTGAATCCGATGTAAACCGGGAATGCGTTCAAAAGAAGGTTTACAAAGGTGTATGGAATGGCGATACCGAAAAATTTATCGAACACGCCCTGAATTAAAAGGGTAAGACCCATAGCACCGCCGGGGTAAAGCCCGGCGGTGTTGGTGAAACTTCTTGTATTGATGGCCATGATGGCTGCTGCCAGTACCATGACCAGGATTCTTTTTGCTTCGGATTGTACCTTTGATTTCATAAATTACCTGCGAGCCATTGCCTGTTCGAAATCGCGTGTGCCGGCAAAGATCTCGTTCTTGTAAGGATTTTTCTTCTGTTCAACGGAGCGCTTAATGATAACTGCAAGGCAGATCACGTTGGCTGCAAGGGCTGCGATGGCCACAACGCCCTGTGCCGTAGGATCGGCAGTGATGCCTGCATTGGTAAGCTCTTCAACCGTCTTAAACTTGGTCATATCAAGAGCGGTGATGCCGTGTTCAACCGCACCCTTGTAGAGTGAGGGAAGTACGGCAAAGGGCTCTTTCAACTGGAAGAGCGGGAATACCTGGGCAAACATGCACCAGATTGCAAGTGTGTTGGCACGGTTCTGGATCCAGCCACCCTTGTTCCAAAGAGCATTGGCAAAGGTAGGAGCAAGCAGAAGTGCCACGCCGCAATACCAGGTGTGAGTAGGAAGGTTCGAATAGGTGTACTCAAAGTTCCAAACGTCGTAAGCAATAATAAACCAGATGGTCATATCAGGCCAGAGCATATCGTCTTTCTTTTTGGAAGAATAAATGCCCCACCAGCCTGTCATACAGAAGATGTTGAGAACACCTGCGATAGCGTTCAGAACATTCCACCAGCCGCCGTAGAGCCATACGTTCTCGGAAGAGAACCACCAGCCTCCGGCCATGCCGCCTGCATTGAAACCGTTGATAGCGGACTCCATGTCAGAGCCTACTGCAATAAGAATGTTAATAGCTACGATAACGAAGGGCCAGGGTTTGAACCAGTCCTTTTTGCCGATGCCCCAGCCGTACTTGATCATCATGAAGCCGACGCATCCGATGTCTGCCGCATAGAGCTTAGCATAATGGAACCAGCCGTTCATGTAAAGTACAGTCTGGTTGTTGACAGCCCATGCAGCACCTGCCTTGGCGCCTAAAGTAGCCACTACAAAATAAACCGTTAAAATAAGGGGAATGATGACGAATACACAGATGCCGCCAATTTTGGTACGCCTGCCTATCTCATTCATCAGGATCAGTCCGCAGAAAACAAGTACCCATCCAAGGAGCTGCATCATTGCCTGATCACCATAAAGTTGGAATAACATAGGATATCTCCCTTCTTCTCCGAGTTTGCCTCGAGATCTGTTATGCTTTAACGAGTTCAAAGCAAGTTTATTTTACTTCTTTCGGGCTATTTCTTCAAGTGGTATAATATCTTTAGATCTTTCAAAGAAGGAGTTCTTATTATGGTTAAATGGTCTAGATTTCTGTATACACCCTCACTTCCCCTGTACGGCAAAGAACGCATAACCGCCTGTGACAGACACATCGAAGTTGCCCGTCTTGCCGCAGAGGAAGGTCTCGTTCTTTTAAAGAACGACGGCAATATCCTGCCCCTTGATCCCGCCAAGCCTCTCGCACTCTTTGGCAAGGCAAGCGTTGAATACGTTAAGGGTGGCGGCGGCTCCGGAGATGTTTTCTGTCCCTACATCCATAGCCTTGCAGATGGCTTACAACTGAATAACGTTAAGGTTTTCGAGCCTTTGCTCGACTACTATAACAAAGAAACCAAAGCTCAGCATGATAAAGACGTAAAACCCGGCCTTACAACAGAGCCTGAGTTACCCGATGACCTTTTAAAAGAAGCCCGCGGCTTTGCAGATACCGCTGTCATCGTAATTAACAGATTCTCGGGTGAAGGCTGGGATCGAAGCGATTACGCCATCACCGATGCCGAGAACAAACTTATGGATAAAGTAACCAATGCCTTCGACCGTGTTATCGCCGTTATCAATTCAGGCGGTGTTATCGATTTAAGCCGCTTTAAGGAGGATAATAAGATTAATGCCTGCCTTCACATGTGGCAGGGAGGTATGGAAGGCGGTCTTGCCGCTGCCCGCGCCCTTATAGGCCTTGTTAATCCTTCAGGAAAGCTTTCCGATACTCACGCCCGCTCAATCGATTCCTATCCTACCACCAAAGGCTTCCACGAGAGCGAAGAGTACGTTGAATACAACGAAGGCATATATGTTGGCTACAGACACTTTGAGACCGTTCCCGGGGCTCGTGAGCAGGTTGTTTACCCCTTCGGATACGGCATGTCCTACACCACCTTCAAGCGCGAATGCACCGATTCCTTTGAGGATGAGAAACTGGTCGCTTTTACCGTTAAAGTAACCAATACAGGCAAGGTTCCCGGCAAGGAAGTTGTAGGACTCTATGTGAAGGCTCCCGCAGGAAAGATCGACAAGCCCGCCAGAGTCCTTGCTGATTTTGCCAAGACTCCCGAGCTTGCACCCGGAGCCTCCTGTGTGCTTAACCTTTACTCAGACAAGTACCTGATCTCCTCCTACGACGAAGCGGGCGCTGTTGCGGATGCCTGCTACGTACTTGAGGCCGGCACATACGAATTCTATCTCGGAAGCAATGTTGAGACCGCCGAGCTTCTGTCCTACAGGATGGAGCTTAAGGATGCCCTTATAACCTCCAAATTGACCCATAAAGGCGGTCCTAAGCCCGGTGTTAATAAAGATGACTGCGCTTTTGATAAGCTCTCAAATGATGAAATGGACGGCTTCTCCCCCATAGTCCGCGAAGTACCCCGTAAACTCTGCTGGGCCGAAAAGAAAGTCAAGACCCTTTCCGATGTGGCTGAGGGTAAATGCACAATGGACGAGTTCGTGGCTCAGCTTTCAGACGATGACCTTATTTCCCTCACAGGGGGCCAGCCCATTACCGGTGTCAGCAACGTATGGGGCTTTGGAAACCTGCCGGATTACGGTATTCCCAATGTTCAGTGCGCTGACGGCCCTGCGGGTATCAGAATAAGACCCGAGACCGGTGTGACTACCACTGCTTTTCCCTGCTCCACCATGTTATGCTGCACCTGGAACCGTGATATCGCTAGGGCGGTAGGCTTTGCAGCCGGCGAGGAGCTGAAAGAAAACAACCTTGGTGTCTGGCTTGCACCCGCTGTCAACATCCACAGGAATCCCCTGTGCGGACGTAATTTCGAGTACTATTCGGAAGATCCTTACCTTGCAGGTAAGATGGCTGCCGCTTTGGTGGAAGGCGTACAGAACAACCACGTGGGCACCTCCGTCAAGCATTTCTGCTGCAACAACAAAGAAACCAACCGCAAGAACTCCGATTCCCGCGTATCCGAGAGAGCTCTTCGCGAAGTATACCTGAAGGCTTTCGAGATCGTGGTAAAAGAAGCAAAGCCCTACACCATCATGTCCTCATACAATGTAGTGAACGGACATCGTGCTTCCGAGAACAAGGATACACTCACTGGAATACTGAGAGATGAGTGGGGATTTGAAGGATTTGTAATGTCCGACTGGTGGAATTTCGCCGAGCAGTACAAAGAGATCCTGGCAGGTAATGACCTGAAGATGCCTTGTGGATTCCCGGAGCGTGTGAAGGAGGCGCTTGAGATGGGAGTGATCACCCGCGCGGATATCGAGCGGTCAGTCAAGAGAATACTTGGAATCATACTTAAACTGGATTAAATAATTCGCTCAGGATGACATATAGAAAACCTACATCAGGTATCGAACCCTGATGTAGGTTTTTTTATTTTATCCCCTATTTTAGTTTAGTCGTTCTTCTTTGCTTTCTTCTTAAGCAGGTGCCTTCTGTACATCTCCGCGCCGGTGGTTCCAAGCGCAACTACAAGCAGCAACCATGCAATGTTCATATTATCAGCTTCAGGAAGGCTTGAAAGCGGAACATCTTCCTCGGGCATCTCAAGGATAGGAGCGGGAGCTTTGGCAGGCCCCTCATCCTCCATTTCAATGGTAGGAGCAGGAGCCTTGGCAGTTCCTTCATCCTCCATTTCAACTACGGACGTAGCCGCCTGTCCACCTGCTGCATCGCCGGTAACGTCGCCTGTTGCATCACCTGTTCCGCCGGTAACGGTGCCATCACCTGTTCCATTACCTTCGATAACTTCCTGACCGTTTTCATTCTCAGACTCTTCAGTACCCTGAGTTCCGTCAGTAGTTTCTGAGCCTGCTGTCTGTCCGTTACCTGTTACCTGTCCATTACCTGTGTTACCGGTCTCTGCGGACTTCTGACCCTCGTTGGCAGTATTCTCAGTTTTCTGATCATCGTCTGATTCGGTCCGGTCCGTCGCAGGAGTAGTACCGGATGTTGGTTTCGGTGAATCTTCTGAAGGTTTATCTTTGCTATCAGGGTTTGTAGCCTTCGGAAGATCAACCTTGGAATTCTCATCGTATACCCTGGTATACTTAGTACCGATAATATCTTCTTCAAGGCCTATCTCAAGTGCGTTGATTGCAGCAACTGCGGCCTCTTTCTTGTTTTTAAGAATTTCCTTTTTATTTCTGAGCGTTTCAAGCTTAGAGTTTGCATCAGTGATCTTGGCTGAAACCGCACCGATCTTTTTAGCATCGGCCTGTTTTTCAGAAAGGATATTCTTGAGCCCTTCAACGGTTGTTGCAGCACCTGTAAGCTTATCCTCATAAGCTTCGATGGTATTCACAAGAGTATCAACCTGCTTGAAGCCATCATCCGCTGATCTGCTAATCAGCTGATTGTACTGAATCCTCTTGATATTATAGACATCATTGTAATTAAACTTGCCTTCAATGAGGGTTTTGCTGTACGTTGCCCTAAGATTATCAGTGGAAATCAATTCGTAGAAATTTCTTTCTGCAGCTTTACCACTAATGTTATCTCTCGCAGTTTCACGTTCATTGTTCAACACTGCGTAAATCACTGAAATGGCATCCTCGTCAGTCAAAACACCATCTTCCGCATCAGTTCTAAGCTTGTCCAACGCTGTGTTATCCAAGTTGAGCTCATCTAAATTGAGTTCATTCAAATTGAATGAAATCGTATCACCCACAATCGGGATATAGAAATTATCCGTTGTACTATTCAGATTATTCACACTATTCACGGACTTATAATACAACCCTAATATTTGAGCTTTACTTTTATCTTTGTATACTATACCATCTTCGACGTAGGAATGCTGTGTCCAACTGGTATTGTACTCAGCGAACACCATGTTTGTCGAAAAGAGAGACCACCCGTCCTTAGCGCCAGGAACATAAATGCGTGCCGGTGTTTCCATAAGATCACATCCCAGACGCACTTCATTCCTTCTCTCTTCAATCTCGCCATAATATATTCCGTCTTCTTCCGAGATAATGCTAACGACATAATTTCCTGCTGCAGAATAATCATTAAGAAGCTTCTTATTAACTCTATCAGGGTGCTCCATATCGCTGGCTGACGTTGTTGTATACAGTCCATATCTCTTCTTTATGAAATTACCACTTAGCGCAAGCCCTTCCCTGTATACCGACTGGTCATCAGCCACATATCCGAGCTTCGCGTAGTCGCAGTTTTCTTTTGCAAGCTCATCCTCAATGTCTGATTTGGTATAAGGCACACCGTTGATGTCGATAACATCATAGGTAACGGTCTCACCGTTCTTTTCCTCGGAGAACATAGCAAGGAGAGCCTTACCATAGGCTTCTTTGGCCTCTGCTTCGGTAGAATAAGTAGTCGCAGATGCACTGAGAGAAGCACCCGTATACGTAGTGGTAGTAACGTTACCCTTTACTTCCTTCACAAGAGTCTTGTTCTCTGCATCGAAGGTGTAGGTTGTGGTTACATTATCAGCTTCCTTAACTACATTCGAGTCACTTGATTCAAGTGTCATTTTATCAGCAGAAGCTACGGTAACAGAAACTTCAAGAGAATCTGTATTTACGCTATAAGAAACATTCTCGCCTTCCTCAGGATCAACATAGCTCGTAAGTTCCTTGAGGAGCTCCGCCTTGGTGTCGTCGGTCTTATTCTCAACGTATGCGTCAGCGGCCTTATCAGCCTTGTAATAGTCGGTATCCTTAAGTGCTTTAACAACTTCGGTACCGATGGCTGTAACAGTCGTGCCAAGATTATCGAGCACATCAACAGCGCCCTGCACATTTTCGTTGTATACTGCAAGATCCTTATTGTACTGCTCTATGGCATTCTTATAATTCGTTTCTGCTGTATCAACAGCTTCCTTGGCTGCTCTAAGAGCATCCTGGGCTGCACTCTGCTCATTAAGAAGAGCGTTTAACTTGGCCTGAGCCTCATTGATGAGCTTATCGATCTCACCTATCTCACTGTCCGTTCCGATAACCTCAGTAGCCTTAGCCTGAATAAGTGCATTGTATTTATCCTTTATTGCCTGAAGCTTATCAGAAACCTCGTCAAAATTATCCTCAGCGGCCTTATATGCCTGATCTGCCGTTGCATAGCTGTCTCTTGCAGCCTGAATTGCTTCATTTGCTTTATCAACAGCCTGCTTTGCAGCTTCTTCTTTGTCCTTATTGTCCTTGGCATCCTGTTCCAAAGAAGCCTTCTTGGATTCAGCTTCTCTGATGAATTCAGATGCGGTGGTGTTCGCAGAATCTGCAGCTTTAGTAGCTGCATCAACCTTGTCATGCTCATCTTTAACGAGAGCATCTTTCTCGGTCTGAGCGTTTGAAGCGCCTTCCTCAGTCAGCTTGCCTGTTGACTTATCAGTATAGTACTTCTCGGTTTCCTCTACGATACCGTTAATTGCAGTTTCGGTTTCGGCTACCGCCTTATCTACTTCACTGTTGAAAGCATTGATCTTTTCATCCAATGTTCCTTCGGTCGTTGTGATCAAAGTATCATCATAAGACAGATTGTTAAGATCTTTCTTTGCTTCCTCGATAAAAGAAGCCACACCGTCAAGATCTCCTTTGGCAGTGTCAATATCTGGCTGAATACTATCTTTCTGCTCCTGAGTAAGTACTGTGGTGACCTGTGTTTCAACAGACAAAACATAGTCATCCACACCGGGAACTGCAGGGTTTTCACCTTCTGCGGCTTTACCTTCGATGGTTTCCGATACCTTAGAGTCTGCTGCATCAACGGCTTCTTTTGCCTCAGCTATTTTGTTAACGTCTTCGCTGGATTGATTGATGCTATTCCCATTTTCAGATGAACTGCCGTCATCCGTTTCCGCTACCGTAGACACGGGCTGCATAAGAATGCTTGCTGAAAGGCCGATGGTTATGGCCTTAATGATCTGCTTAGAAAGCTTTGTTGTTTTCCTCATTTTCTATCCCCTCTATGACGCAGGACCAAATCGCCCTACATTCATAAAGACTTTACCTTTTTCAAAAAAGGTTCACAAAGTTTCGAAAAGAGTCAGAAAATCAAGGGGTTTTGGATGTTTCACGACGTAGTTTCCGAAACCATTTTCTTTTTCGGATCCCATATTACAAAACCTGCTAATAATTCGCAAGTGTTTTTTATTTATTTTTCGCCTACCCATAAATTTTATCACAGCAAACAAGACCAGGTAAACATCTGATCTTCAGCATGGTATTTATGTGATTGGAGTTGCTTATTCGGTTGAATTCAGAGCTTCGGACACACGTGAGTGATATATTCTGAGGAATTTATTATATGCTGCAAACATGGCTACACGATAATGTTTCCCCTCAGCTCTTTTCTTCATAAAGTACATGCATACAGGATCCTCTGCATAGGTTTTCTGATGCTTATTTACAGAGTCCATCAA
>JAILHY010000073.1 GCA_024695575.1 Lachnospiraceae bacterium | reverse complement strand
TGGCAACTCGTAATAAATGCGTAAGAAAGGAACAAATGAAAAGAGCAGATTTAAGAGCAAAATTTCAAGAAGCAGGTTTAGAGGCTGAAAAGATTGATGAAATTGTTAATTACATCATGGATATTAATGGCAAAGATGTTACTTTAGCCAAGAATACTGCACCGATTGCACAACCTGCAAGAGCAATACCTTTAGCGAGTAATTGAAAATCCATGTTTTTTCCTCCTGTGAAAAAGAAATTTTATTTGAATTTGAATAATTAACCTTCTGCCGCGTTGGCTATGTACATGGTCGTAAGCATACAGAATATGAATGCCTGTATGACTCCGGTGAACCAGTCAAAGTAAAACGATAATATAGCCGGAATACCGACATCGAGGATCGGTACCTGAGAAAGGACTGCTCCGACCGCTCCGGGGATGAGTCCCAGAAGTTTGGAACTGAGTACCGCAAGTGCCGCATACAAAAGGCCGTTGATAACGATACCCGAAAGAATGTTACCGAAGTGACGGCACGCCATACTTACGGGAGTGGAAAGTTCCGACAAAACGTTGAACGGAGTCATTACCGCGATAGGAGTGGTGAAGCCCTTCAGATATCCGCCAAGTCCGCTTGCTTTTATCTTCTGGTGTGTGATCATGATAAATACCACAACCGCCCATGCTGCTTCTGTTGAAAGATCCGCCGTAGGACTTCGAAGTCCGGTCAAACTGATGAGGTTTGAAACAACGGAAGTTGCAAACAGGGTAGCCACAAACGGGATCATGTACCGAAACTTCTCACCCATATTGCCTATGACGAAATTGTCCGCCATCTCCACAAGCATTTCTGCAAATGCCTGCTTCTTTGAAATATTCTCTTCTTTAAGTCCATGGGTAAGCCAGATACAAAGAAGGGTGATTATCGCCATTACGATCCAGCTGACCACCATGGTCTCGCTGATCTGGATCTTTCCCAGCACCGGAATGTCAAAAGGAAGAGTATAATAGACTTTAGGGCCGTTGATACTAATCTCCATTTTGCTCCGATTTCACCTCCTGTCCGATAGATTTCCTGTTAAATTCCAATATGCCCTTGATCTTGATGCCGATACTCGGAAATGCCAGGGGCAACAGTCCCGCAAGCCAGTAAAAGCAAGGAACCAACACCGCCACAGCCATCCAGACCACCTGTAAAAGCATTCTCCGTGTGAAACTCAGTCTCATGATCTGCGAAGCCTGCTTGTCATCATCGGTCGAAGTGACTTTCTGGACTGTCAGCGCCATGAAAAAGAAATTGAGTACCGCTACGGTCAAGCCTCCCACGCCGCCCAGGAAAACGGTGTAGTCAAAAGGTACGTCGGGCCATAAAAACCTGTTTATCAAAAACAATGCGATCCACATGAGTACAGTCCCGATGGCGGTATAGATAAGGACGTTTAACGTTTCCTTTCGCACCGCGGGCTGAATGTGGAATGATTTATCATTCATATTCGATCTCACATGTGTCTGTTAAAAGAACTTTTGGTCTTTTTGTCTTTTTCTTTCGTGAGGTTCGCCAGGTAGAACTTGTACCCTGTCATGAAGGAACCGCCGAGTCCGAAAAAGAAACCGATGATATACACCCATACTCCGATATTGAATCTGTATGTAAGATAATAGCAAAGTAAAAGGCACATCAGAAGCGGTGTGATGAGGGATAATCCGAACTGCGTAAGGAGTGTTAACTGCTTGAAAACTCCGGATAGATTACGCTTCAATCCCATTACCTCCGCCCATAAAGACTCACTTTGATAATTCTATCAAGTTTTCACACAATTCTCAACAACAAATACCAAAAATTAGTATACTTTTTTGAAATTAAATTATTATTACAAAAAAACCTGCAGCAATGCCGCAGGTTTCATAATTATCCAAGTTCTCCCATCTTATATCTGTTAACTATCTTCTGTATCCTTTCATTGGGGATCAGAAGATCGCTGATGGATGAATCGTGATTCAAAGTATCTATGATGTATGCGATGTATTTACTCATATCGCAGTTGATGTACCACTCTCTTGAAAGAAGCTCGGGTGACTGGTAGATCAGGTTGGTGGTAAGTACCCTCGTAATGGTTCCGTCGGAATAAGCCTTGTCAAAGCGGTCAAGTCCGTTGGTGAAGAGTCCGAAGGATGAGAATACGAATATTCTGTTGGCCTTGCGGGACTTAAGGTTCGATGCAACCTCGATCACGCTCTCGCCGGAAGAGATCATGTCGTCAACAATGATCACGTCCTTGCCTTCAACACTGGATCCCAGGAACTCATGTGCAACGATGGGGTTTCGTCCGTTAACAACCTTGGTGTAATCACGGCGCTTGTAGAACATACCCATATCAAGGCCGAGAACGTTGGCAAGATAGATAGCTCTGCTCATTCCGCCTTCATCGGGTGAAATGATCATCATGTGATCGGAATCGATCTGAAGTCCCTTAACATTCTTTAACAGGCCCTTAACAAACTGATATGCGGGCTGTATGGTCTCGAATCCGTGAAGCGGGATCGCATTCTGGACTCTGGGGTCGTGAGCATCAAAGGTGATGATGTTGTCAACACCCATGGCTGTCATTTCCTGAAGTGCCATTGCACAGTCCAGAGATTCTCTGCCTGTACGCTTATGCTGTCTGGATTCATAAAGGAAAGGCATTATAACGGTTATGCGTCTGGCCTTACCGCCTACTGCCGCGATGATACGTTTAAGATCCTGGTAGTGATCGTCGGGAGACATGTGATTCTCATATCCGCCCATTGAATATGTAAGAGAGTAATTGCAGACATCCACCATGATGTAGAGGTCGGTACCGCGGGCACTTTCAAGAAGCAGTCCCTTTGCTTCACCCGAACCGAATCTCGGAACCTTGGCGTTAAGTATGTAGGACGGACGCATATAGCCGGCAAAAGCAAGGCTTTCTTTGTGCTCGCTCTCGCGCTCCTCACGCCACTTAACAAGGTATGAGTCTACCTTCTTACCAAGTTCCTTACAGCTCTCAAGAGGGATTATCCCAAGAGATCCGACAGGAATGGATTCCAGGTTGCGTACTTCTTTCTCATCGCGTGATGTCATTTATTATCTCCTTCAGTCTTAAGATAACTTCCTGAGCATCCGGATATCCCGTCCTGCAAGCTTGCACACGGTATATGTGCTAAGAATGCGGGAGAAAACCCTTTCGGAATAGGTGTCCCTCAACTGCTCCAGCGTAAGATTGGTGGAAATGATGGTGGACTTACCCCGAAGGTTTCGCTCGTTAATACACGAAAAAAGCTTAGAAGCAACGAATGAATTAACAAGCTCCGTACCCAGGTCGTCGATTATCAGCACGTCGCAATTATAAATATAATCCGTGGGATTGTAAAGTTCTTCTTTATAATTGGAGTGATTGAATGTGTAGTCTGCCTCCAGCTCAAAAAGGGAGGCTGCACTATAATAAATTACGGA
The DNA here is from genome assembly GCA_024695575.1 of Lachnospiraceae bacterium. Taxonomy (GTDB): domain Bacteria; phylum Bacillota; class Clostridia; order Lachnospirales; family Lachnospiraceae; genus UBA1258. The sequence goes on along the minus strand of JAILHY010000073.1, from coordinate 35,892 downwards.
ATAGCCTCTGTCAAGCATCTCTTTGGCAACGCAGCCCGAGAGAAACGATTTACCTGTACCAACCGTGCCGTAAAAAAGAATATTGCGTGGTCTGTCTTTGTAATTGTCTATAAGGTCATGGCAGGCATTGACCCCCCGCTTGAAGAGTTCGAGATTCTCGCCCTCGTAATAATCATAGGAAAGATTGTCAAAATTGTTGTGTTCAAGATATTCCCAGATGTTGGACTGCTGGTAGAGCTCTCTAATTACCCGCTCCTTCATGCAGTGGCAGCGTTCGCCGTCAATATAGCCCGTATCCTTGCAATCCGGGCAGTCATATATGGGATCGAGATAATTCTCGGGAAGTCCCGCTCCTCGAAGAAGAGCCGCCTTCATATCCACAACCTCGGTCAGAAGTGCATGAAGTTCCTCTCTGGTTCCATCCTCGCCGTTTAAGCGTTTCTTTGCCATCTCCATGGAGATTGAGACGGAAGATTCATCAAGATCCTTGTACCCCTCAACATTCTCATAAACATACTGACGACGCCTCTCGGCCTCGTGACGATTCTTTAAACGGATACCCTCATACTCACGTTCTATCTTGGCGAACTTCTCATTAGATAATCCCATACTCTCTCCCCCGTACCCGGTAACACTCAGTTACCGAGCAGTTTGCGTTCCAGTGCGTCAAAATCGTAATCGTTCTGTGGAATTTGTGTAAAAGAATTACTGCGGACAGGCTTGGCTGACCTTGATCTTCTGTATGCGCTGTCCCTTTCGGCCACATCCTTGAGTTCGTGCACTCCCTCGGAGAACCATGAGGAAAGCACCTTATCGCAGTACTCCAGTCTGTGGGAATCGGTGGCCACAACCGTTCTGTTGCATGCCTCCTCGATTATCTCCATCGAAAAAGCATAATCCCCGGTCCACTTGCCAACGATCTGTGCCTCCTTGGCTGTGGGCGATCCCATCCGTCCTAAGAGCTTAAGTACCGTATATACGCTCTTGTCATAGGAATTGCGGATGTAGGACTTGGCCTGACGGGAAGTGGCGATGTTGTGCTCCGCCCAGTCGATGGCTACCGTCTTTATATATGAGAAAGATTTCTTGCCTTTGTCTATGCAATACTGCAAAAGAAAGTCCACAAGCTCACAGCTGAAGCCAAGTTCCGAATTGAAAAAGTAAAGTGTCTCAATATCCGACATGGTAAGCTGTTTGCCAAGGTACGCTTCCGCTATAAACAGAAGCTGTCCCGTTTCGGGAGATTCCTTGAATGCCTTAAGTTCATCCCTTGAGTAGCTCCGCTGGGTGATCTCACGTACCTGAGGCTGGGACTGAACCTGAAGGACCGATGCAGGCGCTGCAGGCTCCGGCTGCTTGATGGGAACAATGGACGCGGTAGGTCTGACGGTGGGATGCACGCAATCGTGAGGATCCGTAAGTCTAATGCCCGTAAGCTTGCCCTGGTTATCATATTCAAGTGAAAGAAGCTGTTTCTTTTCCCAGTATTTAAGGGAACGAAGGATATCCTTCTCCGTATGATTGAACTTGTCGGCCATATCGGAGATGTCAGTTTCCCTGTTGGCGCTCATCATGCGGATAAGATAGAGATATACTTTGATCTGAGCATCGTTGGCATCCACCATGTACTCGTCAATGAACAAGTTGGAGATAGCCGTACTGTCAGAATAATTGTCTTTATATATTGTAAGCGAACTCATTCCATGCATCCATTCTCAAAAGATTTGACGAGTCTGATTGTAGCACGTGATGACAAAAAATCAAATGGCAAAAATGTACGAAAAGCCAGTGTCCATGCCTGTTCCGTCACTTTTGTGGATGGTGTGGATAATGTGGACTACCAAAAAAATAGCGCATAAACTTGCCACTTCAACGTGAAAAAGAAATCCACTTTCCAAAAAGCCCCGAAGAGCCCTCCGAAAAGTGGACACTGTGGATAACTATTCAGCCGTGATACTGTCGGCGATGTTTACTATGTTTCCCGCACCCATGGTTATCAACAGATCACCCTTAGTGCAATTTGCCAAAAGGAATTTTTCGATTTCTTTAAAATCGTGAAAATAGTTAACATCGGTTCCGTTCTTTTTCATAAGCTCGTAAAGATTTGAAGTGTTGCAGCCGTATTCATCCTTCTCCCTGGCCTCGTAAACATCCGCAAGGACCACGTGATCCGCCATGGAAAGGGCCTTCGCAAACTCATTGAGGAAAGCCTTGGTACGGGTGTAGGTGTGTGGCTGGAAAGCAACCCAGAGCTCACGGTGCGAAAGATTCCTTGCCGCCTTGATTGTAGCCTGAATCTCTGTAGGGTGGTGTGCGAAATCATCGATGACCCTGACTCCGTTAACTTCACCCCTGTACTCAAACCTTCTTTTGGCGCCGGACGCTCTTGAAAGTGCGGATGAAATGTTATCCGTCTCAAGACCTACGTGCCTTGCTACCGCTATGGCAGCAAGAGAATTGGCCACATTGTGGATTCCGGTAAGAGCAAGACTTACAGGAAACTCTTTGCCGGTTTCTTTCTCATGGCAGGTAAAAGAAGGATGTCCCGTTTCCGAAAAAGTTATATCCGTAGCGTAATAATCGGCGGAACTGTCAAGGCCGTAAGTAATGACTCTGCCCTTAAAGCTTCCGACGATCTCGCTTATGTTGTCTATCTCATTGTTGATCACAAGAGTACCGTCATCAGGCATGCGCTCCACGAACAATCTGAAGGAATTCCTGATATCCGCAAGATCCTTAAAGAAATCCAGATGGTCTTCTTCTATATTAAGGATAACTTCAATCCTCGGGTAAAAAGAAAGAAAACTGTTGGTATACTCGCAGGCCTCGAACACGAAATAATCCCTGCCGCCGTCACGGGCCGTGGAATTAATGGAAGGAAGGACTCCCCCAAGTGAAAGTGTGGGATCAAGGTCTGCTGCCAGAAGGATCTCCGAGATCATGTTGGTGGTACTTGTCTTTCCGTGGGTTCCGCTGATACCAACAGGGGTGCCGTAATTTCGCATGAGTTCCCCTAAGAAAACCGCTCTTGTAACACAGAGAATGTTCTTTGAAACCGCTGCAACACGGTCAGGGTTGTCTTCCTTGATGGCTGCGTTATATACCACCAGATCCACATCATCTGTGACATGAGGTTCCGTCTGACCGTAATACACCGAAGCACCTTCTTTTACAATGCGTTCGGTATTGGCGCTCTTGACCGCATCGGAACCGGAAACCTTAAAGCCCTTGTCCATTATAATGGAGGCAAGACTAGACATGTTGGCACCGCCGATGCCTATAAAATATACGTGTAAAGGATTATCAAAATTAATTTTCATAAATATGATTATATCCCCAAATAATAAAAAATCAATTTTTCAGAAAAATCAGTGAAATATCTAAAAATTCAATTGCTTTAAACCGAATTACGGCATATAATTTGTTTAATGGGGCTATTATACACATTTCTGTGTTTCTCAGGAGGTTATCATGATCAAGAAAGAGATGATCGCCATGCTTCTGGCCGGCGGTCAGGGCAGCCGTCTCGGTGTTCTGACAGCGAAAATGGCCAAGCCGGCAGTTTTCTTCGGGGGAAAATATCGCATCATTGATTTTCCGCTTTCTAATTGCATTAATTCCGGTATCGATACCGTGGGCGTTCTTACCCAATATCAGCCGTTAAAACTTAATACTCATATCGGGATCGGTATTCCCTGGGATCTTGACCGTAATATCGGTGGCGTAACCGTTCTTCCTCCTTACGAAAAGAGCGAAAATTCCGAATGGTATACCGGTACCGCCAATGCCATCTACCAGAATCTGGATTATATGGAAACTTATAATCCCGATTATGTTCTTATTCTTTCCGGTGACCACATCTACAAAATGGACTACGAGGTAATGCTTGACTACCACAAGTCCCATAATGCGGAAGTCACCATTGCCGTTATGCCCGTTCCCATCGAGGAGGCTAAACGTTTCGGTATCATGATCACCGACGACAACGGCAAGATCACCGATTTCGAAGAAAAACCCGCCAATCCCCGAAGCAATCTTGCTTCCATGGGTATTTACATATTCAACTGGAAAACGTTAAAAGAAGCTCTTATCACCAAGGCAGAGCAGCCTGCCCTTGACTTCGGCAAGCACATCATACCTTACTGCCACGAGAAGGGCTCACCTCTTTATGCTTACGAATTCTCAGGCTACTGGAAGGACGTCGGAACACTTCAGTCCTACTGGCAGGCCAACATGGAATTGATTGATATAGTTCCCGAGTTTAACCTTTATGAGGAATACTGGAAGATCTACACTAAGAGTGATATTCTTCCTCCCCAGTATCTTTCTTCCGATGCTGTGGTTGAGCGCAGTATCGTAGGTGAAGGTACCGAAGTATACGGTAAAGTCTACAATTCCGTTATCGGCTGTGGCGTTACCATCGGCAAGGATGCTGTGATCCGTGACTCCATCATCATGAACTCCGTTAATATAGGTGAAGGCGTATCCTGCAACAAGGCCATCATAGCCGAGAGTGCCACCATCGGAGACCGTGTCATCCTCGGTGAAGGCGACGAAGCTCCCAACGAAACGGATCCTCACATTTACAATTCCGGTCTTGTCACCATAGGCGAAAAGACCGTTGTTCCCGGTAACATCCGCATTGGAAAGAATACGGTTATTCTCGGAAACACTACTTCGGAAGATTACGAAGGCGGAGTCTTAAAGAGCGGCTCTACCCTTATAAAGGCAGGTGAATGAGTATGAGAGCGATCGGAATCATTCTGGCCGGTGGTAACTCACACCGCATGAAAGAACTTGTATCCAAGCGTGCAGTTCCGGCTATGCCCATTGCCGGCAGTTACAGGAGTGTTGACTTTGTTTTAAGTAACATGTCCAACTCCCATATTCAGAAGGTTGGAGTATTCACACAGTACAATGCCCGCAGTCTTAACGAACACCTAAGTTCATCCAAATGGTGGGACTTCGGTCGTAAACAGGGCGGTCTGTTCGTGTTCACTCCCGCCGTTACCGCAGAGAACAATTTCTGGTACAGAGGTACAGCTGATGCCATCTACCAGAACCTTCAGTTCTTAAAGAGCTCTCATGAGCCTTATGTAGTCATCGCTTCGGCGGACTGCGTATACAAGCTTGATTTTAACAAAGTTCTTGAATACCACATCGACAAGAAGGCCGACATCACCGTTGTCTGCAAGGACGCCAGCGACCTTCGTGATGTTGAACGTTTCGGAAGCATCCGCATGAACGAGGATTTCCGCATTGAGGAATTCGAAGAGAAGCCCGTTGTTAACAAAGCAACTACCATCTCCTGCGGTATCTACGTTATCAGACGTCGTGCTCTCATCGAAATGGTAGAAAAATGTGCAAGCGAGGATCGTTACGATTTTGTCCGTGATATTCTTATCCGCTTTAAGGACATCAAGAAAATCTACGGATACAAAATTAAATCTTACTGGAGAAATATCGCAAGCGTAGATGATTATTTCCGCACAAATATGGACTTTTTGAAGCCTGAAATACGAAATTATTTCTTCAAAGAGTATCCGGATATATATTCTAAGGTTGACGATTTGGCTCCGGCAAAGTACAATGTAGGCGCACAGGTACGTAACAGTCTTATCTCATCCGGTACTATCGTTAACGGAACGGTTGAAGATTCGGTCATCTTTAAGAAGACCTACATAGGTAACAACTGTTACATCAAGAATTCAATCATACTGAATGATGTTTACATCGGAGACAATACCCATATCGAGAACTGTATCGTGGAATCTCATGATACTATTCGGGCCAACTCTTACCACAAGGGCGAGGAAGGCATCAAGATCGTGGTGGAGGAGTCTGATAGGTACCTGATCTAGTGTGTGGATCCAAGGTGCAATTTGTAAGAAAAGGGGAATTGAATATGCAGATCGGCGACATTCGAATTCGTAAGATCGACAAGGAAGGCAAGCTTAAGGGTGTTGCTTCCATCACTATCGATGGTGTTTTTGTTGTACACGACATCAAGATCATCGAAGGGGATAAGGGCCTCTTTATCGCCATGCCCAGCAAGAAGGGTCAGGACGGCGAGTACAGAGACATCGCTCATCCCATCGATCAGCCTACCAGAGAAATGCTTTCACAGGCTATTCTCGAAGCATTTGATCAGGCTGAATAATCGATAATTACAACTGAATATTGAGACAAACTAAGGGGGCGCGAGAGCACCCCCTTTAGTGAGGAAAAAGAAAATGTACATCATAGCAGGACTTGGAAATCCCGGTAAGGATTATTCGGGCACCCGCCACAACTGTGGCTTTATGGTGCTTGACAAACTGGCATCCGAAATCGGGACATCTGTTCAGGAAAAGAAACACAAAGGCCTGGAGGGCAAGGGCGTGATCGAAGGCAACAAGGTCATTCTTTTGAAGCCCCAAACCTATATGAACTTAAGCGGTGAATGCATTCGCGAAGCCGCAGAATATTTTAAGATCGATCCCGAATCGGAGCTTATCGTTGTTTACGACGACATCTCTCTCGAACCCGGGAGTATTCGTGTGCGTAAAAACGGCTCTGCAGGCGGCCACAACGGGATGAAGAACATAATCGCGGAGCTTCACACCGACAACTATACGCGCGTCCGTATCGGCATCGGAGCCAAGCCCCCCAGAATGGATCTTGCGGACTGGGTTCTCGGACATTTTTCTTCCGAAGATCTGGCCAAAGTTAACGAAGCAGCAGACACCGCCGTTGAGGCCATCAAAGTTATCCTTGAACATGGTGTCGAAGAAGCAATGAACCGCTACAATCATAAGAATAACAGCATATGAGAGCACTGATCGGATCCCTCGCGGAAATCCCCGGTTTTCCTGAAGCAAAGAAGCTTCTTTCTAAGCAGGGCAAGGTTTCCGTAACCGGCTGTGTGGATTCCCAGAAGGCCAACATGGCGTTTTCTTTTACCGGGGACTACACGAACAAGTTAATAGTCACATACAGCGACGTGCGTGCACGGGAAATCTACGAAGATTACCGCATGTACGATAAGAACGTGCGCGTTTTTCCGGCTAAGGACGCCATCTTTTATCAGGCCGACATCCACGGCAACAAGATCACCAGAGAACGTATCAATTGTTACAAAAGAATGATAATGGGTCTGCCCTGCACTCTCATCACCACATTCGGTGGTCTGATGAATGCGCAGGCCGGTCTTGAACATATAAAGTCAAAGATTTTAAGGTTTTCCGTCGGGGATACGGTTGACAGTTCCCGTATCGTTGCAAACCTGCTTGCCCTTGGGTACGAAAAGACTTATCAGGTTGAATCCGGCGGGCAGTTTTCCATGCGAGGCGGAATCATAGACATATACGATTTCACCGAGGAAAATCCTTACCGAATCGAGCTTTGGGGCGATGATGTAGACAGTATCAGAAGCTTTGACGTAGAGTCCCAGCGCTCCATAGAGCGTCTTGAAAGCATCAGGATCTATCCCGCTTCCGAGCTTCCTCTTAACGAATCCGAGCTCCTTGAGGGCCTTACCCTTATGGAAAAGGATGCGGACAAGGCTTACAAAGCTCTTCAGAAGGCCGTCAAGCCCGAAGAAGCCACCAGGATCCACTCACACATAGAGGAATTAAGGGAGCAGATAACCGAACTTCCCTGGACTTTCAGCGCAGACAGCTATATTAAATACTATTGCAGGGATCTTTTGAGCCTTGCTGATTATTTCAATGGCGGTTTATTTATCCTTGATGAACCCGCCAGGATCCTTGAGCATGCCGATGCGGTCCAGCTTGAGTTTAAAGAAAGCATGAAAGCAAGGCTTGAGCAGGGTTATATCCTCCCCGGCCAGGCTGACATGCTTCTGTCAAAAGAAACCGTTCTTTCCAAGCTTGAGTCGGAATCCGTTCTTTTGCTTAGCGCCATGCCCTTCAAAAAGTTTCCGGTAAAACCCGAAGCTACCTTTGATGCCGGTGCAAGGAGCATTCCAAGCTACAACAACAGTTTTGCGGATCTTCTTCGTGATCTTAAGAGATACAGGAAGCAGAATTACCGCGTACTCATACTCTCCGGTTCTTCCACAAGAGCGGCCAGAATTGCCAAAGATCTTACCGACAACGAGGTGGACGCTTTCTTTTCCGAAGACAGGGATCATAACCTGACGGCAGGCGAGATCATGACCATGTACGGGCGCGTGCTTAAGGGCTTTGAATATCCGGAGCTTCACTTTGCCGTAATTTCCGAAAGCGACATTTTCGGTGCTCAGAAAAAGAAAGCCAAAAAGCGTTACGAGCAGGCCGGCAACAGGATCAAGGATTTCAACGATCTTCACGTGGGGGATTATGTTGTTCACGAAACTCACGGAATCGGTGTATATAAGGGAATCGAGAAGGTAGTCGTTGACCATGTGTCAAAGGATTACATGCGGATAGAGTACAAAGAAGGCGGTGTTCTCTATGTTCCCGCCACCAGCCTTGATTCCATAATGAAATATGCATCCGCGGATGCAAAGAAGCCAAAGATCAACAAACTTGGCACATCCGAGTGGAGCAAGACTACTTCCAGAGTCAGATCCGCTGTTGACGAAGTCGCCAGGGAACTGGTGGAACTTTACGCCAAACGTCAGGAAAAAGAAGGATTTGTTTTTTCCGAAGATACGGTTTGGCAGCGGGAGTTTGAGGAGCTGTTCCCTTACGAGGAAACCGAGGACCAGCTCGATGCCATAGAGGCCACCAAGGCTGACATGCAGAGTACCAAAATAATGGACCGCCTTATCTGCGGAGACGTGGGCTTTGGAAAGACCGAAGTTGCCATACGTGCAGCCTTCAAGGCTGTTCAGGACGGCAAACAGGTTGCTTTTCTCGTTCCTACCACCATACTTGCGCAGCAACACTATAACACCTTCAGTTCACGAATGAAGGATTTTCCTGTGACGGTAAGGCTTTTAAGCCGTTTTGTCACCAAGAAAGATCAGGAAAGCACCCTTTCCGAAATGAAGAGCGGCATGGCCGATATCGTTATCGGCACCCACAGGCTTCTTTCCAAGGATATAGCCTTTAAGGATCTGGGGCTTCTGATAGTTGACGAGGAACAGCGTTTCGGCGTTGCTCACAAAGAAAAGATCAAGCAGCTTAAATCCGACGTGGACGTTCTTACCCTTACCGCCACCCCCATACCACGTACTCTTCATATGAGCCTCGTAGGTATTAGGGACATGAGCCTTCTTGAGGAGCCCCCCGAGGACCGTCTTCCGATCCAGACCTATGTCATGGAATATAACGAGGAAATGGTCCGCGAAGCCATCTCACGAGAACTTGCCCGTAACGGTCAGGTTTACTACGTGTATAACCACGTAAGCAATATTGCTGATATTGCGGGACGTTTGCAGGGGCTCTTGCCTGAAGCAAGGATCGCTTTTGCCCACGGTCAGATGAAAGAATCCGAATTAGAGCGGATAATGTATGATTTCATACGCGGTGATATTGATGTTCTTGTATCCACAACCATCGTTGAAACCGGTATAGATATTCCCAACGTCAATACCATTATCGTGCATGATTCCGATAAAATGGGACTATCGCAGTTATATCAGCTGCGTGGACGTGTAGGGCGTTCCAACCGCACAGCCTATGCATTCCTTATGTACAAGCGGGATCGCATCCTTGAGGAAGTTGCAGAGAAGCGCCTTCGCACCATCAGAGAATTTACGGATCTTGGAAGCGGCTACAAAATAGCCATGAAAGACCTTGAAATAAGAGGCGCGGGAAACGTTCTGGGAATGAGCCAGCACGGCCACATGGCCGAGGTTGGTTACGATCTTTACTGTAAGATGCTTAACAAAGCCGTTCTTACCATGAAGGGGCAGATCACGGCGGAAGATTTCATAACCACCGCAGATCTGAACGTGGATGCTTTCATTCCTCCCGAATACATACTGAACGAAATCCAGAAACTCGACACCTATAAGCGCATAGCAGCCGTATCCTCGGATGAAGAAGCAAAAGATATGCGCGAAGAGCTGAGAGACAGGTTTGGTACCCTGCCCCCCGCTGTTGAGCACCTTATCAGGATCTCCCTTCTTCGTATCAAAGCCCACAAGCTTTATATCTCGGACATCAAGGGAGTGAACGGACGGATAAGCTTTACTTTCAGACCCGATGCTAAGATCAATGTGGCAAATATTGATACACTCCTAAAGAATCATCGTAAGGATCTTACCCTCCATTCCACAGGGGCACCGGAGTTTATCCTCACTTACCGGCCCGTAGGAGAAGTGATCAAGGATGAAAAGCTTCTTTTGGAAACAACGGAAAATATGATAGATGAAATGACAGAACTGCTCGGCGTATAACCGGGCAGTTCTTTTTATCTTACTTATTGGGGACGTAGGTAATAAACTGATTACCGTTTTCGTAGAATAATTTCTCAGCTTCGTTTCTGCCGATCTTGTAGGTTCCTTTTAGCGGGTTATAAACTACTACCGCCAGCTGATTGAAGCCAAGGATAAGGTAAGTATCCTCGGTATGCGTAAGAGCAAGGACCGGAATATCCCTGTTCACGTAATAAAGAACCGAATCCATTGTGCATCCCGTAAGATTAACGACATCCATGTCGGTAAGCGAGCTTTCCATGATGCTCATAATGGTGTTTCCTTTGGAAAGAAGATACTCCGAATTACGCACTCCGCCTTCATATTCAGAGATCATGTCAAGGCACACCGCGAGCTGGTTTACTTCTTCTTTTTCCTTGTCCGCAACCTCGGAAACAGACAGGTTCATGATCTGGTTTCGAAGGCTCCTGTTGGCCCTGTACCACACATAATAGCCCTTCGTGTTCACCACGTCGCCATAGTTACTGTCGGCTTCCCTTACGGCATTGGCGGGATTGGTGTAGATGTTTGCAAGGTTACCCTTGTAGTATACGTAGTAGTAACGGCCGGAATTTCCCGGATTTTCTATGGATATCTCACGCAACCCTTCGATAATCACCTGATTGGGAGTAAGGATGATATTCTTTCCCTTGGGGGATTTCATCAGGAGGATCCGCACCATGTTCCCATATTCGGTAGAAGAATACAGATTGACCGTATTAACCGTTTCCTCCATCTTCTGGTTATTGGTAATGTAGTCACTCTCAGTGTCCGCAAAGCCCTTTTCCGTTCTTTTGACTCTGGAAAGGGTCAGAAGATTGTCTGTTGCTGACACATCGGTAACATATATCTCTTCTTTGCCGTATTCGTATTCCTTAAGAATCTCTCCGTACTTACTCTGCATCCGTAACATGTACATGGGGAATGTTGTCCGGCCCGTATTGTCCGTCACAACGTCATCACGCCTTGCAAGACCGTATACAAGGTCCTCTCCCATAAATACAAGAGGCTTCACGAACTGCCCTGCCGGAGCCGTTATGTCCGTGATCTGCTTAGTGTTAAGGTTCATGAGCTTGAGGCTCTCGCAGGCATTAACGTCATCGCCCTCCTGCCAGACCATCATGGATGAATTATCGGATACGGTATATTTGTACTCCTTGAGATCTCTCACTAGGATCTCGCTCTCTCCCGTCTCGATATTTACGTCGTAGATCGTTTTATCAAGCATGAAATAAAGTATCCCGTCACGGCTCAGGAAAGCAAGCTCTCTTAAATCCCTTTCCACCATCTCGGGAGATTCGCCTGACGCAATAAAGAAAATCTCATCCACCACATTTATAACGCCGTTATAGTGGTAAAGGGCCAGCCCCACTCTTCCTTCGTAACGCCCTCTGTTCATATATCCGTAAACAAGGAAATAAACATTGCCCGCCTCGTCCACGCTGAGAGCCTTTATCCTGCTTGCATTCCGGTATGTTCTCTCATCAAAGTTGTTTTCATCGTAAAAAGAAAACAGTCTTGCGATCCTGTTCTCGCTTATATTGTAGGAATAAAGACAGTTTCCGGCGGTAAAAGCAATTACGTTACCGTCGTCTGATTCCTTAAGTCCCGTTTCGTTGGGAGTTATTCCAAGAAGAATGTCTTCCTTCCTGATAAGGCCGTTCTTTTCATCGGGAACCTGAGTCATGGTTCTTTCATAATCAAGAAGGTAGGTAACTTCGGGAGAATACTTGATCCTGTAATACTCTCGCACAAAGTATCGCCTCAGGCCCTCGTCCGTGTTAAGACTAGCAATATACTCTACAGTGAATATTCCTGTTTCTTTGGCAAGTTCGCAGATATTGAAATAGGGCGTTTCACGCTTTATCGGGAGCCCTGCAAAAGCAAGCTGTTTCATGGAACTGTGAATATTAACGTAAGCGAGGCTTGAATTGTCTCCAAGGTAATTGCTTTCCATATAATATTTCAGTTCGCCGTTGGTTTCCGTGGAAGCTTCTTTTTCCCAGAAATTACGGGCAAAAGCAAGTTTCTCCGCGGGACAGTACTCCGGAGCCTGAATGATCTTGGTGTGATACATGGCAGACTTTCCGTTTCCGAATCCAAGTATTATCTGGAGGCTGTATTCCTTATATTCCTCAATAAGATCCTTGAACGTGATACTTGCAAGGATCGTATAATCATCTTCAGTGTAATCCGTTACCGTAAAGTTCTCTATAAGACGACTGCCGTCCGTTGTTCTGACCTTGACGGTTATTTCCTTAACGCTCTGTCCGTATTTGGCTATACCAAAAGTAACTCCTCTGGAATCATCCAGGGGAGTTATATTTTCACGCAAAAGTCCCACATCCATATCCGATGTGTAACCATAGAGCTCATTGATCCGCTCGCCGGCCAGTGTCATGTAAACCACCGGGAGCTTTGCCCGTTCCATCGGACTGGTTGTGTTCACATTTCCCCTGTTCATAATGAGACCCGAGAGGAAAAGTGCTGCTGCAAAGACAATCAATGAAGTTATGATCTTAAGTATCGTCTTTTTCATTCATTTCTCGTGTTATTGTTTGAATTGTCTGAAAAGAAGACACAATTCGAACAATTTAACTATACCATTGCAAGATTTCTTTCGCAAAAATCTAATCTTGCAAGTTTTAATTCACGGTTAATTCCACGATTACTTAAACACGTGGTTCCCAATTTGATATCTTGCCGGATATCCTTCGATGGGAGTACGGAAGAACAGACAGTTCTCAACATTGGTATAACCGCTCATGGCCGCATCCGCAGCCTTATAACAACTGGTTGTGGTTTTACCCATCTGGTAATACTTGTCATACCTGCCGCTCAGCACGGGTGAAAACTGATACGGCTGCCTGATTACTTCCTCCACGGTATTGGGAAAAGCACCGCTTAACACTCTGTTGATAACAACCGCTCCGACAGCAACCTGACCTTCATATGGCTCACCGCCTGCTTCACAGTAGATAAGGATCGCAAGTCTGTATCTGTCGGCAGGATCGAATGTGATCTCATCGATACTGCGCCATGCAAGCCTTGCGGCCAGTCTTGCAAGTCGTTCTTCTTCCTCAAGCTGTTTCTTAAGGGCAGCCACACTGTTCTGAGCTTCCTGGTGTTCCTTTTCCTTACGGGCAAATTCCTCTTCGGCATCGGCTATGAGATCCGTATATTCGGAAATCTTGGTGTTGGTGTTCTCGATAACTGTCATAACACCTTCTTTTTCCGTTTCGGCCTCAGCACGAAGTCCGTCCAGTTCAAGTTTCTCCGAAACAAGCTTGGCGTCAAGTTCCTCGATGGCTATTCTTGTAGCCTGATACTCATCAAACTTCTGTCTGTCGTAAACCGCCAGACTTTCCATATATCTGCTGGAGGTGATGAGATCCGAGAAGTTCTTGGCGTGAAAGATGATATCAAGATAAAGAGTGCCGGAATCTTTGTACATAAAGCGGATTCGCTGCTTCATGGATTCGTACTGATCGGCTTCGGTCTCTCTTGCGGTTGCAAGTTCGGCCTCGGTCTCCGAGATTTCCTTTTCCTTGGCCTCTATCTGTCCGTCAAGTTCGGCTATCCTGTCAAAGATTGCCTGAAGCTGTTCCTTGAAATTTGCAAGTTCCTTATTCAGGCTGTTCTTTCTGACATTGAGGTTGTCTACATCTTTCTGAGCCTGTTCGGCCTGTTTTCTGGCTTCTTCTTCCTGTTTCTTTGCCTCATCAAGCTTTTCTTTTGTGGTTGCGGCGTGTGCAGTTGTTTTAGCGTATGGAATTGTTCCTATCAGTATACATGCCACGATGATCGCAGCAAATAACCGTCGCAATCTAAACAAACCTTACTCCGTTACATCTCAAGCTCCACCTTGCGGCCGGTGGGCTGATACTGGTAATACCTCACTCCCGCCGCATCAAGCATCATCTTGGACGCCTTGGTGGAGGGAGTCTCCGCATACTTATCGCTTTCATAAACAATGGTATCTATTCCTGCCTGAATGATGGCCTTGGCACATTCATTGCAAGGGAAGAGGGAAACGTAGATCTTGGCTCCCTCAAGGCTTCCGCCACGGTAATTGAGAATTGCATTCAGCTCGCTGTGAGTAACAAAGGCATACTTGGTATCGAGCATTCCGCCTTCTCTTTCCCATGGGAACTCGTCATCCGAGCATTTCTTAGGAAATCCGTTGTAACCCATTGACAGGATCTTATTGTCAGAGCTTACAATGCAGGCTCCGACCTGGGTGTTGGGGTCTTTGGAGCGAAGCCCCGAAAGTTTGGCAACGCCCATAAAATACTCATCCCATGAAATATAGTCAGAACGTTTCATAATCTAACTTTCCCCCCGAAAACAAAATTATTTGGTTCCGAAAATACGATCTCCTGCGTCGCCAAGACCGGGTACGATATAAGCGTTCTCATTAAGATGATCATCAAGTGCACCAACAAATACATCTACATCGGGATGTGCTTCCTGCATGCGCTTGATACCTTCGGGAGCAGCGATGATGCACATAAAGTGGATCTTCTTGCAGCCTTTGTCCTTAAGCATCTGAATTGCAGCTACGGATGAACCGCCTGTTGCAAGCATGGGATCTACAACGAAAACCTCACGCTCATGACAGTCTGCAGGTAACTTGCAGTAATACTCAACAGGCTCATGAGTATCGGGATCTCTGTAAAGTCCGATGTGACCTACCTTGGCAGCGGGAATAAGTGAAAGCATACCGTCTACCATTCCAAGACCTGCACGAAGAATAGGCACGATAGCCATTTTCTTTCCTTTTAATTCCTTAACTGTGGTCTTGCAGATGGGTGTCTCTATCTCAACTTCGGAAAGTTCCAGGTCTCTGGTAGCTTCGTAGCAGATGAGCTGCGCGATCTCGGATATTGTCTGTCTGAAATCCTTGGTTCCTGTATCCTTTCTGCGAATATAACCGATCTTGTGCTGAATCAACGGGTGATCCATGATTACTACTTTTGACATATGTTTGCCCTCCGTATTTGTTATTGGTTTTCTATGAGTGAAATTCTTCTGGCATGTCTTTCTTCGCCCGAAAAATCAGTGTCCATAAATGTATCTACGATGCTCAAAGCAAGATTGGTGCCTACGATACCTGCACCCATGGCAAGAACATTGGCATCGTTGTGAAGCCTTGTAAGCTTGGCGCTTACGGTGTCTGCGCAAAGTGCGCAGCGTATACCCTTAACCTTGTTGGCGGTTATTGAGATACCGATACCTGTGGTGCAGATGACAATTCCTTTTTCACACTCACCCGATGCAACAGCTTCGGCAACCTTGCGGCCGTACACGGGATAATCGCAGGAAGACTTGTCAAAGCATCCAACGTCGTTAACCTCAAATCCTCTTTCTTTTAAATGTGCGATCACCTGCTCCTTTAAATCAAAGCCGCCGTGATCACTGCCAATTGCTATCATTTCATATCCTCCTATAACTGTATTACATGGTGTCCCGCGGCCTTGATAAGCCTGTTCATTATGGCTGCGCCGACACCGGTTTCATCAAAGCTTTCCGAATAGATCCGCTCCGTCTTCTCATCGTCAAACTCGCGAAGCGCCCTGAAAAGGCTGTGGGCGGTTTCTTCCGCACGACCTTTGGAACCAAGTGCTTTCACGGAATCCGCCCTGTAAAGTTCTGCGGTTTCTTTTGACGCCATAACACCGGTAGATAACCCATTTTCCCGGTCCGCGGCCACAAGTTCATTAATGTGTGAAACCACCTTATCCGAAGGGCCCGTTACTATCACAAGCTCCCCTTTGGGCGCGTAGTGTCTGTATTTCATGCCCGGCGCCTTGGGTCTGAAAGAAGGATCGTCCTTCTTAAGCGCGGGATCTATGCCGACTTCCATTTCCAGAACGGATGAGATCATCTCTGCCGTAATATAACCGGGACGAAGGATCACTGGATATTCACCCGTAAAATCAACAATAGTGGACTCAAGACCCACCTCAGAGTCTCCACCGTCCAGTATCATATCTATACGACCGTCCATGTCCTCGATCACATAGCTTGCGGACGTGGGACTGGGACGTCCCGAAAGATTGGCGCTGGGAGCTGCTATGTATCCTCCCGCAGCGTCTATCAATGCCCTTGCTATGCGGCTTGAGGGCATGCGCACCGCAACCGTATCAAGACCACCGGTAGTTTCCCGGGGAACGATTGGCTTCTTGTTAAAGATCATGGTAAGAGGTCCGGGCCAATAGGCATCCGCAAGCTTTCTTGCGTTATCCGGAATCTTGGTAACTATCGGATCAAGGGCTTCCATACCCGAAATGTGTACGATGAGCGGATTGTCGCTTGGACGACCCTTGGCCGCGTATATCTTGGCGGAAGACTGCGGATTCAGGGCATCTCCTCCGAGTCCGTATACAGTTTCCGTGGGAAAGGCCACAAGTCCGCCTTTCTTTATTATATTACCCGCTCGTTCTATGACCGCGGGGTCAATGTTACTTTCATCAAGTATTGCTGTTTCTGTCTTCATATTTCCAATAATTATACCATTTTCAGGCATTTTTGTATATACTGCCTAGTTGTTCATGTAGGCTTCGATCAGGGTCCATATATCCGGTGTTTCCTGACCCAGAACCCAGGAAGCGACACCGGCTATTCCCGCATTCTTGATCACGTTAAGTCTGACGGTTACGGACATGGGATCTTCCATCCATACCTGATAAAGAACTCCGCCAATGGTGGCCTCTGCGTAATTCTGGCCCGTTGCTTCATCCTTCTCGGCCGTCAGGTTGTTTCTTTTTAAGAAATCGTTGGCAACCTCCATGGTAACCGCCTCGGAAGTTGTCTCTCCGTTCTTTGTCTTCCAGACTCTCGTATAAAAAGGAATTGCGTTGATCACCTTGTTTGCGGGAACGTACTTAAGCGTATCCGAAATGCCCTTTTCCATCCAGGAAATGCTTGATACGGAACCAGCCTCGCCGCCGGCATAATGCTCATCATAGCCCATTATTATGATGTAATCCACGTATTTACTCTGCTCGTGACGATTGTAATGAGCGGTGTAATCTGTGGGAACGTAATGATCCACGGACACAACAAGGCCTTCTTTGTGGCAGGCAACCGCCATTTCCCTAACGAACTGAACATAATCGGGGCCTATGGAAGCAGGCACGTTCTCAAAGTCGATATTAACTCCGTCAAGCCCGTTAAGCACTGCTTCAGACACGATGTTATTCACAAGATAACGTCTGGTGCTTGTATAACAAAGAACCTTCTCAAGATTAAGCTCCACACCGTAATGGAAGTTGGAAATAAGACCCCACACTTCCATTCCCATGGATCGTGCGGCTTCGCAGTAATTGGCATTGGCTACGGATGTGATATTTCCTTCACTGTCCGAAAGCCAGAAACATGTAGGCGATATAACATTACAGGATCTAACATTGGCAACGGCTCTTGCAAGATCTGTTCCGTCCTGCGGATACTCTATGTTATGCCATGTAAGGTTGATCTTGTGATCTCTTGTAAAAGAAGGATATTCGTGAGGCTCAAAAGCCTTGACATCCATGGTTTCCTCACGCTCATCCGTAAGCTTAGAAACCTCTACGTAACCTATATAAGCGTCCTTGGTCTTAACCTTCATCCAGTCGTCAAGAGGCTCGATGAGTTCCACCACATCCCCTGCACTGACATCTGTAAGAATATCCGCCTTGATGCCTGCAAACCAGCGGACCTGGGTGTCGGATTTAATGGTCGCAACCTTCTTGGGGCCAAACTCGGTGTACATCTGCATGTGCTTAGGGCCCGTAAACACCTCATAGGTGAAATCAGCAAAGTTCTTAATATAATCAAGGGCTATGTAGGTCTTGTCATCCTTCTGAAGACAGATGGGAAATCCAAGGGAGCTTTGCTCACTGTCAACGGTGTAGCGATCTGATCCTATCTCGGTTTCATAGGTGGCGGTTCCCGTAGTATAAAGAAGGAGATTCTCGTTGGAATCCACATAAAAACTCTCGGTCAGCAGTTCGTCCACCGAGTCAAGGTCAAGATAAACGTGTCCGTCTATATCTCTTGCAGATCTGTCGATCCTTTCATTTTGAAGGATTATGGGAACATCGGAAGAAGAATAGATCCTGAAGTATTCGTTAAGGTCTGCCCTTTCCGTACCGTAGGAATATCTTTCGTAGATCTTCTTTCCAAAAGAAAGATAAGAAATGACTCCGATCAATAAAAGTGCAACTATGACAGGTATAACTTTTTTCATATAAAAACCTCATTTCCGAAGGCTGCAGAGCTTCCACAGCATTCGGATTATTATATCAAAAATCGAAAAATAAAAAAAGTGCTTGCAAAAAAATTCAAAGTATGTTTTAATCTCATCTGTTGGTGCTCCGGATACGAATCCACATTCGGAAAGGAGCTGTGGTAAGACAAGTATTTTTATACTTCTTATTTCGTTTTTACGAAATGTCTTTTGACACTGTCAGTGTCACATGAGGGATTGGTTCAATCCTTCTACTACTCACAACAATTCAAATAGTCATAAATGAAGTCAACAATGTTTAAATAGTTATTTTATTAAGTTTTATCTTTATGTTGTTTTAGAATGAGTATTTGGAGCATCGATTCACGCAAAGTCCGGCATAAATTATTTATCACGGGAATCTGAAAGGAAAGACATGTATTACAGTAAGTATATTCAGAACATCTATAATAGCGGCGTAAAGCTTTATTTTGGCGGCAAACCGGTGAGTCCGCTCATATTGCGGTACTTATTTTGCGTGAACCACGGAAAGTGCAAACTGTCCACGGTATATGATCTGCGCGGCAACCTGAAAGAGGTTCGTTATTCCCGCAGATAACAGGGGAGCTTCCCTTCGATGTTAAGTTTTGAGAAAAACAGCCGAAATATTAAACAAGAAACTTCAGGGAATTATTAAATCTTTCATAAACCTTGAAAAGTTAACTTGACGTAAACAGTTTTAGAGCATAATATTCTTATAACATGAACGTTAAATCGTTCGAAGGGAGGCGCCATATGAAGATTGAAAAAGTAAATGAACATCAGATCAGATGCACATTAACTCAAGAGGATCTGGCTTCCCGCAGACTTAAACTCAGTGAACTTGCTTACGGTTCCGATAAGGCCAAGGATCTGTTCCGAGATATGATGGAACGTGCCAACGACGAATGCGGCTTTGACGCTGACAACATTCCGCTCATGATCGAAGCTATTCCGATCAACCCCGAATGCATCGTGCTCATCATCACCAAAGTGGAAGATCCCGAGGAATTTGATACCAGATTCTCGAAATTTGCTCCGGGAATTGACGATATATCCGACGACGAAGATGATGATGACGGCAGCGACTCTGACGATTTTGTCAGCATCAAGGAGCTGTTCAATCAGTTCAAGGATGCAAGCGCACAGACCGGTAAGGGTCAGGGAAATGCAAAGACCGCTTTTGACGGCATGGCATTTTCTTTTGCATCAGTTACCGAACTTGCGGGAATAGCCAAGTCTGCAGCCAAGTTCTTCCACGGACAGAGTTCTCTTTACTTTGATTCTTCCAACGAAAAGTACCTGCTTGTGATCAACCGCTCCAACATGGATATGGCTGAATTCGTTCAGGTATGCAACCTCTTCGGCGAATACGGAGAGCCCACCAGAGGCCGTCTCTTAGCCGAGAGCTATTTGAAAGAACATTTTGAAGTCATCTGCGAGAAGGATGCTGTTGCAACACTTGCAGAGATAGCTTAACTGATCTGAATAAATTAAGGCGGGTCTTAATGACCCGCCTTTTTATTATTTCTTTTTCATTCTCTTTAACTGACTGAGCTTAAGGTTGGTATTGTAGAAATCCTTGGTGGAGCAACCTGCTCTTCCGCCTCCGGCGCAGGCACATGCACATGCGCAGGCACAGGAATGAGCGCAGGCACAGCTTGAATGTGCGCAGCTTGAACGGCCTGTGGAATGCACCACGATGGGCACGTGTGTTACATGTACGCGTACGTAAGTGTTGGGGGAATCTCCGTAACGGAAGGTTCCTTCGTTGGCGTACTTGGCAGGATCCGCGATTTCTTTTTCCTCGACCACTTCCTCACTCTCGATGAAACTCCTGCCGCAGTATTCACACTTGTCGGCATTCTCGGGCCTTGCGGCACCGCATCCCGGACAGGTGGGATAATACTTGATAAGAGTTCTGGTGACTTTCTTTTTGGTCTTGGGCTTAGAGTTAAATCCCGCACCCGAAGTGTATGAAGAAACTTTGGAAAACAATTTGGCAATGATGAATATTACAAATCCCACTCCGAAAAGTGTCGCAAAAGCATCATCATCGTCGTCTTCGTAGCTGTTTCCGCCCTTCTGAACCATCTTGGATTCATCAAACCGAAAAGCGGTATTGGGATAAGTAACACTGATCTCGGTTAACTTCTGACCTGCGGAAAGGGACCCCGTCCAGAGCAGTTTGCCGCCTTCCTGGCTTGCACCGTGGCTCCAGCCTATGGCACGGTTCGAATCCCATGTAACGGATATGCGGTCTACAGCAAAGTCGTCAAACCAGCCGGGAGTAAAGTAGAATACGGTTTCACCCTCTTTCAGGACATTCATTTCGTACATGTAGTCCTGATTCAGTTCAAAAGAAAAATCCACTATATCATTCTTGTAATACTTGTCCTTAAAATCAACACGGACATAGCTTCCGCCCGACCCAAGATAGCTTGCACTCTTGATATTGTCGGAAAGAGCCTTGATTCCCGTGGCGTGATCGTTGGGAATACCGATCTTGACCCATGTAAGTGGATCACTGCCGCCTCCGTCGTAGAGAGCCTGCCAGACTATGTGATAAACCATGGTAAGGGTGGCATCTTCATTTACGTGAACGGTAATCTCGTAGTTAAGGATCTCATCCGTGGGACTTGCGGCATTCGCCTTGACCCCGGGTATAAAAAGAAGGGAAACGAGCAATATGGCTAAAAGCGCTTTTATCTTTTTCATTATTTTTCCCTCCTAAGCGGACATCTTCCGAGCATAAGAGCCGAGTATTCGCGGCGCTTCTTGCAGGCTTCGCTGTTCCAGATGGTGGTCCACTTATCGGTCTGGATATCTCCAAGGATATCGCCCGAAAGCCAGCTCTGGCAAGGCACAACGTGGCCGCCCGGTGTGATGGCCATATTACTTAAGCATGCACCGCAGTTAGGAGTGGTAAGTGCATGTTCTTTAAAGAATTCCGCGTCGATCCAGCCGGGAGAAGTAAAGCTTATCTCCATTCCGTTGGCGTAAGCATAATCCGCTGCATCCGCAAGTACCTGCTTGATCTTGGATACGGACAGCTGCAGTGATTCAGATTCCTCGGTAAGGGCATTACCCGTGGTGATAAGCCCTGAGCATGTAACGTAACGCACTCCTTTTTCCTTAAGGAATTTAAGGGTGCTCACATAATCTTCGTTAAGAGTGCAAAGAGGTGTATTTACGCTTAAGCTGATACCGGCCTTCAGCGCATTCTCAATACCTGCCACCGTTTCATCAAAGTGATCGGCACCCACGAGCTTGTTATGAATTTCTTTGTCACTTGAATAAAACGTGATCTGAACGCTGTCTATCTCCGCTTCACGAAGCTTCCGACAGTACTCTTCCGTCAGCTTGATACCGTTTGTATTAAGGCGTGATACGAACCATTTGGCGGCTTCGATAAGTTCAAACAGATCCTCACGCATGGTGGGCTCTCCGCCTGTAAAAGTAACCTGAGTCACACCGATATTTCTAAGCTTTTCAAGAATGCTGAGCCATGCTTTTTTGCCCAGTTCCTTCTCCGAAGCGTCACACTGACCCGCAGCATAGCAGTGAACACAGGCCTGATTGCAGTTCCACTTGCCGTCCTTTTCCATGGCACTGACCATAAGGTCCATTCTGTGAGGCGCCTTCATGTAATCGGCGTACTCTCCGATATTCATGTAGCCTATATCCTCAGTCACAGGCTGGCCGTATGCCACCTGCTTAAAGGTAGTCATGATAATATCAAGATCTTTCCTGATACGGCTTCCGGGTGTAAGCCAGAACACTTTCTTTACACCGGAAACAGTCTTTTTCATAATATTCTCGATGTCTGCATCTGACACTTCCCGACCGTGATATTCATTCACGCTCCTGATAAATTCAGCCAAAAGAATGCTCCATGAAGGATTCACGGGAATGATATCCTGACCGTTGATGATGGCAACGCTTGGTGCGAGATTTCCGTCCACAACCTTGGGCGGGATCAGATGAATGCGCACTACTCCCGGGCCTTCGGGATTAAGTGTTGTATGCATTACTTCCGTAAAACACTTTTCCATGTATTTCTTGGGATTCATAATTACCTCCGTTTCTTACCATACGATTATAATAAAACCTGACGGATTTTTCCACATTTATGTAAAAAACTCCAATGGGCCCCTTATTTTCCCGCGAATTCATCCGATATAATAAATACAGGATGTGATTAGCAGGAAGGAACCTTTCCCCGCTTGCACGTCCTGATTTTTTATTCAAAAGGAGGTATTTGTACACTTTGAGAATCGATTCCGGTAACATAGGAATGGACTCCGCGAGACTGTATCAGTCTCGGACAAGCCAGCGCATGTACGTTGGCACAACTTACAGGGACGGACAATGGTCGGGAGGACTTAATGATTTCATGAGTTCCTTAACCGGTCAAAACGAAACGGAGACGGAAAAAGAACAGGAAGAAGAAAAAGCTCTTCAGACTCCTTCCGGCTCCATCGAAGCGGCTATGGGTCGTATGAGTGTAAACTCAGCAAGGTTTTATTCAAACGAACAAAGCGCTTTGGAAAAGTTCAGGAAACTTCATGAACTAATGGTTCGAAACATCCTGGAACTCTTATTTGGGGGATCCTCTAAGAAATACCAGGAAGAAGCTGCGGAATGTGGCCAGTCCGGGGACGGAAGTTCTGATATGGATTTCGTTCCGCAATACGAACTGGTTCCCGCCTACGACCACTTTGCTTATTCCGTACAGGAATACGAGTACACCAGCTTCAGCGCCCAGGGTACCGTAATGACGGACGACGGTCGCAGCATTGACATCGATCTGAACATTTCCATGAGCAGGAGTTTCGAAGCTTACTACACGGAAACCCACGCAGGAACCGCTTGGAGGCAGATCGATCCGCTTGTGGTTAACTTCTCCGATGTACCCGCTGATCTTAAGAGCATGGACTTTTTCTTTGACCTTGACTGCGACGGCAAGGAAGACAAAATAAAGAGCCTCGCAGACACCAGCGGATTTCTTGCCCTTGACAAAAACGGGGACGGGAAAATAAACGACGGTTCCGAACTCTTCGGCGCTCTTACAGGTGACGGATTCTATGATCTTTCCCTTCACGATGAGGACGGAAACGGCTGGATCGACGAAAACGACAGCATTTTCGACAAGCTTAAGATCTGGACAAAGGACCCGGAAGGAAACGATATTCTTTATTCTCTGAAAGACAAGAATATAGGTGCCATGTATCTTGGTCACAGGGATACGGAATTCGGACTTACCAATTCCTTTAACAATGATCTGTGGGGAACCATCAGAAAAACCGGTATGTTCCTTTATGAGGACGGCACTGCAGGGACCTTACAGCATGTAGATCTGGTATCATAGTACAAATAAAAAAGGGATCCCCCGCTTCGAATGTGAGCGGGTGGATCCCAATATTTTTATACTCTTCCGACTGTTCCGTCGGGATTTCTCTTAAACTGCTTTGCGTAATTCCAGCAAAGCTCGGCATCGGAAGGTGCTACATCATGTCCCTTGTCATGCATCATTACGTAGTTGTAATAATTCTGAGGTTCAGGATCCCTTGTAAAGAATCTGTTTATCTCGTACCTGTGATTCGGGAACATGGGATTAGGTGTGATCCATTCAACTTCATCGCCGGGCACACCGCATCCGGAAGGATCGGGATTTTCGATATCGGGAGTGGGTTTAACCTCGATGTTATTGAACATCTTCCAGAAATCGTACTGGTACTGCTGGGTGTGCATTCTTGCTACGGGATAGGATGCCTCTCTTGTTCCGTAGGTTGTCCATACGGGCATTCGCATCCAGGGCTCTTTCTTTTCCAAAGCAAGCTTCATTGCCGCAACATCTTCGATCTGCATATCTACGCGTTTCCAGCGGTTTCCGGGCCAGTTGGTGTCAACATATGCAAGGGCCGCAACCTTCTCGGGATGAAGCATTGAAACAACCATCGCCATGGAAGCGCCGTTTGAGAAACCGGACATATATACTCTGCTTGAATCCACAGGATATTTCTCGATCATAAAGTCAATGAGCTTTGTAAGATATTCAACGTCATCTCCCGGCCAGTCGGGAAGGAGATTGATGTTCCAGCTTGCTCTGTTTGATCCCCAGGGATAAACGGTTATAAAGTGTTCCTTACGGCCAAGCTCATGGAACTTAGCCATGTGAGCCGCCTCGGTAGGTGTATCCGATCCGCCGTGACAGAACATTACAAGAGGCACCTTACTGTCCTTCGGAAGATCCGAAGGCACGTGTACAAGCCAGGTGCGGGGTCCGCATCCAAGAACTTCGTCTTCGATGTACCAGGTAAATTCAGGGCCCGAAAGATCTGAGAAGCGATAAAGATCGCCACGAAGTCCCGTATTCATCCTGCGAAGATTTTTGAAGGTCTCTCTGTATACCTTGGCAAAGATCTCGCCCGAAGGCTCCGACTGTTCAAAGACCTTCACAACCGTCATGTAAGGATTTAACTTATTCTCATATATGTTCAGGTGAGCCTTTTCAACTTTGAGCTCCGCCTGATTTGCTTTGATATAATATTCAGCCGTTTCCTCCGAAGCTCCCGACAAAACTGCCGCAACCGGAGTATCTGTTGCCTGTTCGAGTGCTTTCTTTGAAATTCCGCCGCCAAATCCAAGGATACCTGCTATCTCATCCGGGCGGATGGCCGCGTAGGAATAGGCCATGGATGCGCCCGTCCCCATGCCGATGAGATATCTGCAGTCAAACATGGGGTGCCACTGTCTGATCATTTCAGAAAGAAGCGGTATGCCGATGGCATCTGTTTTGGGCGGATCGTTATCGGGCTTGGTGACTTCCTGCAGGAGGATATCGAGCGCAGTTACGTCATCAGGTCTGTCTTCCGATAATTCAAAATTCCAAGTATCTTCCACGGGATTGGGGAACACGAGGATCACCCAGTTTTCATCCGCAAGTTTCTGAAGGCCCATGGAAAGAAGCTTCTCTACGGAATCTTTGTCCTTCCCGTCTCTTAAGATCCCGATGAGGGATACCTTGTAAGGGCTGTGAACAGGTACATTGGGATAATAAATGTACATGTTACGGCCACTCTTTAATTCGTCTTTATATATAAGTCCCATTCTCAAGCCTCCTGTTGCTTTGCTTTTGCCGCATTCTTATTGGCTGTAAGCATTTCATATACGGCAAAGATCACCATACCCGCAATGAATATGCCCGCCATGATAAAGAAGGGGCTTTCGATACCGTACTTGGCTGCCGCAATACCACCCCAAACCGGACCAAATCCGTTACCGATGTCAGCGCCGATGTAGAATGTACTGGTTGCCACACCGACTCTTGCAATATCAACTTTCTTAACACATGCCGACTGCAGTGAAACCTGTCCGCCCACATTGCCGAATGCCTTGATGACAGATGCGGCCAAAATGGGTATCAGTATTCCCGACCAGCCTACAAGTGCCATTGATACCGCACCCGTAAACATTGAAGCAAGAACTATGACAATGAGTTTTGTTCTGTCCAGCGCCTTGCCGACCGTTAATCTGAGTACAAAGAGCATGATCGCGTTGATCGTAAAGAAAAGGGATATATTGGCAATTCCCTTGGTCTCGCCGAGAACTACCAGGAATCCGTTTACAATGCTGTTACCCATGGAGAACAATCCGCCCATGAGCGCATAGAATATACATTCAACAGCAATGAGGGATCCGATGATCTTCTTAAACCTGTTCTGTCCTTCAACATGAGGGAAGAGCTCCTTAAGGCTGAGACTGCGCTTTTCAACCTTCTTATAACGGAATGCAAGCATGAACGCACCCGCAACGGCTACTGTAAATATGGCATCTCCAAGGAAAAGCATGTTGTAACCGATCATGTCCTTTAATGCAAGCCCCAGGGGAGGACCCACTATCTGGGATGCAACCTGACCGATGCCGTAATATCCGAGTCCTTCGCCTGTGCGTGACTTGGGGATATACTCAGCCGCAAGAGCGATGTTTGCCGTACCGTTAACGCCGAAAGCAACACCGTGGAAAATTCTTATAAAGAAAAGCATTCCCACCGAATGGCAGCCGCTGTAAAGGATAAGGGCGATTCCCATAAGAGCGGTGGTAAGTGCCAGCAGAACCTTTTTATTCAGTCTGTCGGCAAAGAAACCGCTAAAAGGTCTGATTATCATGGACGCTATGGAAAAAGCACCTACCGCAGATCCTGCTGCCGCAAGCTCAGCTCCGAAAGAAAGAGCGTAGGAAGTTACCAGCGTATGTATCAGAAAGTAACTGAGGGAAGCAAAAAAGCTGTTAAGTATGATTACGATAAACGACAGTGTCCAGAGGCGTTCAGTTGGTTGATTGGTTTTGTCAGTTGACTTCATTTTCAGCACTCCTTCTTTCTTTTAAGCGGAAGAATGCTGTCAAGCGCTATCCGCATGTAATCTTCCCAAAGATCAAAATCATGCTTGTAGCCTTCCGCAACCGTGTACTCCGGATTGTAGCCAAGCTCCTTTAAAAGCTCCACATCACGTTCCACACGCTTACGGATAAACTCATCGCTTCCACAGATCACATGGAAGCCGGTAAGTTCCTTTCCGCTTTCTTTATATTCTTTTGCGGCCTTGTAAATGTCGTGCCGTGAACCTTCCAGCTTGTCGGGATTGCCGAAAGTCCCGTTATATATGGGAAGGAAATTCTTGAAGTGATCGCTCCTTAATTCATCTGCCAGAGCCTTGGTATCAAGAGTAAGTCCGATTCCTCCCGACATGTCAACGCAGTAAGCGAATTTGTCCTGGTGTAAGAGTGCCGTAGCAAGTGCCACATTTCCGCCCATTGCATAGCCCATGATGAAATTGTCTTCTCTCTTTGAAGAAGAAGCAAACAGGCTCTGGATCACTGCAGGAAGCTCATCTCCGAGGAAATCCTGATAGCGCTTACCGTACTCTGCATTGGCTCCGAAACTGTTGGCTATATTCGGAGTAACCAGCATAACGTTGTTATCCTGAGCATAACGCTCCGCATTGGTATATCTGTAAGTCAGGGTGTCATCGTCACCGCCGCCGTGGATAAGGTATACGGTCTGGAACTTCATTCCGGGCTCGTAAACAAGCTTGGCGGTTTCAAAATGACCCTCATCATGAATTCCTTTTCTGTCTTTCTTGGGATCATAGTAGCTGTAATTATCCGTCGGATAAACGATGGATATGTCCACATAATGCCCTAACATCTGGCTTCTGTAGTTAAATCGCATCATACTCATGGTTGTTCCCCCTTCAGCAGTTTTCTTCAAAGAAATCGAACAGTTCCTGTAACACTTCCTTGTAGCAGTCTTCGTGATGCCCGCCTCCCACAGGAAGGAAACGTATGTCAAGTCCCGCCTCTTTGGTTATTCTGTAAGCATTTCTGATATAATCAAAGCCGTGGTAATCTTCCGTACCCGCTATCAAAAGAATAGGAAGTCCCTTCAGCTTTTCGTATTCAAATCCTCGCATGTCGGGCGCAGCTCCCGCAGGTGCTATGGCCCTGAATATTCCGGGATGTTCCGCCGGAATGTGAAATGTTCCCATACCTCCCATGGAATTGCCGAACAGATATCGGCGATCCGGGTCGATCCTGTATATCCTTGAGATCATGTCGATCACATGGATAACGGATTCTTCTGCAAGTTTTCTGTATGCAATGCTGGTTTCACTCAGCCTAAGCGGATTTTCCTTACAGGAATAATCAAGTCCCGGAATGTCCGCACCTTCCGGAAGAAGTAAGCATCCGTAAGTCGAATCCGCCAATGCCGCATCAATAGATAGGCATATATAGCCTAATTTCTCGGCGAATACCTGCAGGCGGTTGCCTGTACTTTCAAAGGCTTCGTCGGTATTGCTCCCGCCTCCGTGAAGAAGGCAAAGAAGCTTCATATCTTCGGTCCCGTCGTACCATGTGGGAACATAAAGTCTGTAAGGAATGAGCCTGTGGAGCGGTTCAAACCAGAAAACTCTGTAAAGGTCGCCCCAGTCCTTGTCTCTTCCGTAAAGATCCCACCACAGATTTTCAAATCTGCCGGCAGCAACACTGTTCTTAGCAAAAACAAGGCGCCCCTGGGATACTGTGCATTTAAGCTTTAAGTTCCTTGCAAGGAAGGAAATCACCGGCACATATTCGGTGCCGTCTTCCCTTATGGCTTCCGCATCATTATCCGGAACAACGGCCGTCCCTGAATAAACCCGCTTTAAATCCTCCGTTGCAAGATAGACCACGCCTTCTTTTACGATGGGCGCAAAAAAAAGGTCGTATCTGTATTTGTCCAGAAGGGCAAAGGGCTTATCCGGGTATACCAGAAATGTTTCCGGATTGTAATTGAACTTAAGGTCCCGATTGATCTCCATTTTATTCGTTACTCCGGTTTTTCTTTTCCGCTTCGATCTTCATGATCTCTTCCGCCCTGTGACAGCTTACAAAATGGTTGGGTTTGAGTTCGCGAAGTTCCTGATTCTGACGGCAGGCTTCCGTTGCGTAAGGACATCTGGGTGCGAAACGGCATCCGGGTGCGGGTTCAACGGGTGATGTTACCTCGCCTTCAAGGATGATACGCTTCATGGGCGAGTGAATGTCTATACTGGGGATCGCAGAAAGAAGCGCCTTGGTGTAAGGATGCATCGGGTTATTGAAAAGTTCCTTCGAAGGGCTCTTTTCCACCAGATTTCCCATGTACATAACGCATATATGATCCGAAACATGACGCACTACCGAAAGGTCATGGGTTATAAACATAAAAGTAAGACCGAATTCATCCTGAAGATCCTGTATAAGGTTAAGAATCTGAGCCTGAATGGAAACGTCAAGGGCGGATACGGGCTCATCGCAGACTACAAACTTAGGGTTCAAAGCAAGGGCACGTCCGATGCCGACACGCTGTCTTCTTCCGCCGTCAAGCTCGTGCGGATACGAAAGAGCAAGTCTTCTGTCTATTCCTACGAGGTCCATAAGGCGATCTGCTTCTTTTTCAAGCTCTGCCTTGGAGTAACGACGAGAAAGTACCAGGGGCTCAAGGATTGTCTGCTTGACCGTAAATCTGGGATTCAATGAAGAATAAGGATCCTGGAAAATGATCTGCGCGTTTTCCCTGAATTTCCTGAGTGCCTTGCCTTTGATCCTGGTCACGTCCTCGCCTTCAAACAGGATCTGACCGTCCGTAGCTTCAAGGAGGTGGATCATGGTACGGCCCAATGTTGATTTACCGCAGCCCGACTCACCTACAACGCCCAGTGTATGGCCCTTCTCTATTGAAAAAGAAACATCATCGACCGCGTGAAGATCGCCTTTGCTGGTCTGAAAGTATTTCTTCAGATTTTTCACTTCAATAAGTGTACTCATGCTTTTTTCTCCTTCACGCCGTCATCAAAGCATCTGACATAATGGGTTCCGCCGATATGGATAAGCTCCGGCATTTTATCCTTTTTCCTGCAGGCATCACAAGCCTTGCCGCATCTTGGATTGAATGCACAGCCCTCGGGAAGATCCGCAGGGTTCGGAGGCATACCGTCGATGGGATGAAGTCTCTTTTCATCCCCCGTAAGGGTGGGAAGCGAGCCGAAAAGTCCAAGTGTATAAGGATGTCTCGGATCGTCGAATATTTCTTCTTTTGAACCTAATTCAATGATCTGTCCCGCATAAACTACAGCTACTTTGTCGCAGGTCTCTGCCACAACGCCAAGGTCATGGGTTATAAGGATCATTGATGTATTCTGTTCCTCTCTAAGTGCCTTCATCATATCAAGCACCTGAGCCTGGATAGTAACGTCAAGAGCGGTTGTGGGCTCATCCGCAAGGATAAGCAAAGGATTGCAGGCAAGTGACATTGCGATGACAACACGCTGCTTCATTCCGCCCGAAAACTGATGAGGATAATCTCCGTAACGGCTTGCGGCTATGCCTACTTTTTCAAGCATTTCGCAGGCTCTTTCCGTAACCTCTTTGGGAGAGAATTCCTTATGGTGGAGCTCGATTGCCTCAGCTATCTGGTCTCCTACCGTCATAACAGGGTTAAGAGCGGTCATAGGATCCTGGAAGATCATGGAGATCTTCTCACCTCTAACCTTACGCATTTCGTGTTCACTGATCTTATAAAGATCTACACCGTTTAAAAGAATATTTCCGTTTCTGACTTTGGCGGGGGGATCGGGAAGGATCCTTAATATCGCCTTGGCTATAGTTGTTTTACCGGCGCCTGTCTCTCCCACAAGTCCGAGGGTCTCACCTCTTTCAAGGTCAAAAGAAACGCCGTTTACCGCATGTATTACTTCACCGGCGGCTGTATATTCCACCACCAGATCCCTGACCGAAAGGAAATGATCCGCTCCTTCCTTCCAGTTCACTTCTTCCGTCATGATTTCTTTTTCCTTCTTCATGGCGTCCTCCTTAATCCTTCAGCTTGGGATCCATCGCATCCCTTAAGCCGTCACCCAGAATATTCAGGGACAACACGGCAATCATGATGGTAATACCGGGAACCAGAACCAGTCTCGGATACTGGCGAAGATGAGTTCTTGCATCTGCAAGCATCGCTCCCCATTCAGGCTCCGGTGGCTGTACGCCAAGTCCGATGAATGACAAAGAAGCTGCTGTCAGGATCGCCTGTGCAACGCTCATGGTAGCAAGTACGATAAGCGGAGAAATGGCATTGGGAAGAATATGACGGAAAATGATGCGTGCGCTTGAGCAGTTGATTGAAGTTGCCGCCTCAAGGTATTCCATCTTACGGATATTGAGGATGGAAGCACGGATCATTCGTGCATACATGGGAGTGGTACCAAGTGCCAGTGCAATGATGCAGTTTGTAAATCCGGGGCCTAAGATTGCTGCTACCGCGATAGAAAGAACCAGGCCGGGAATAGAGTTTACGATATCAAGGATACGCATGATAACGTCATCCACAACTCCTCCGAAATAACCTGCTATGGAACCGATTACGGCTCCGGCGGTTGCTGCCATGGCCACGGAATAGATACCTATCTTCAAAGAATATCTGGCGCCGTAGATAAGTCTTGAGAGAATGTCTCGTCCCAGCTGATCGGTGCCAAGGAGATGTTCCTTTGAGAAAGGCTGGAATATATTGTAAAAGTTAGCTTCGTCGTATCTGTAAGGTGCGATCAGGGGAGCAAAAGCCGCGATCACTGCCATCACGATGATGATGAACAATCCGACCATGGCCGCTTTATTCTTGGCCAATCGCTTTAATATCTCCAGAAGCTGGCTCTGCTTTTTCAGTTTTCCGTTTTTCATTTTGCGCCCCCCTCAACTGCCGGTTTCTTTTTGCCGGCTTTTGAGCGTTTCTTGTGTTCACCCTGATACTGAGTCTTGATTCTGGGATCTACGAAAGCATAAACCAGATCCACAAGAAGCATAACCAGACTGAACGCTATGGAAATAAAGATGATACCGCCCTGTACAACGGGATAATCACGTCCGTTTATTCCGCTTACAATGTACATTCCGAGTCCCGGAAGTGCGAATACGGTTTCGATTACCAGCGCACCGCCCATTGTTATACCAAAGCTCATACCGGCTGAGGTGATGATGGGGATAAGTGCGTTCTTCAGCGCGTGTTTATAAAGAACAACGTGCTCTGTCTGTCCTTTGGCTCTCGCCGTTGTGATGTAATCCGCACGGATTACTTCAAGCATGGATGATCTTGTCTGACGTGCTATACTTGCTATTCCCGCGATACTTGCAGCCACGCAGGGAAGAACATAGAACTTGGGATGTCCTGCCGTATATCCTCCGAAAGGAAGAATTGCAAGATAAACCGCAAACAGTACCTGAAGCATCTGGCCTGCCCAGAAACCGGGCATTGATACACCTACAAGTGAGAAAAGCATGGTGGCGTAGTCACCGGCTTTGTTTCTGTGTGTAGCTGCGGTGATACCAAGAGGGATACCTGCTGCCAGCGTGATGATCATTGATACGAAAGCGATCAGGAGTGATCTGGGGAATCTTGTGATGATCTCTCTTGAAACCGATGCACCCGAAATATAGGATGTACCGAAATCAAAGCGAAGGAACACGTTTCCAAGATACTCAAACAATCTCTCAAAATAAGAGCGGTTCAAGCCCAGCTTCTCCGTAAGTTCCGCATACTGTTCCTTGGTTGCGTTACCGCCCAGGATTATTTCCGCGGGATTACCGGGAGCAAAATACATAATTGTAAATATCAGAATGCTGACTCCCAGAATGACCGGTATCATCATAAGAAGCCGCTTCAGAATATAACGTGCCATTTTTTAACTGTCTCCTTTATATGCTGTGGAGAGAATTGAGCAAGTGGGTCCTTCGCCTGCGCGAAGGACCCTCCTGCGCTCAGAATTATTTATTGAATAATGCAGAATCGTACTGTGCGTGTCCAAAGATGAGGAAGCACTTATCGGAAAGAGGATTGTCCTTTACGTTTACGGAAGCCGCATAATTGTAGTAGTCATAGTAAAGACCACGGCTGATAGCCTTACCCTTAAGGTACTGATGGAAAGCATCTGCTGTATCTGCGTTGTGGGTCTTCTCTTCAAGTGCTGCGCGAAGAAGAACCTGCATGTCTTCATCGGAGTAACCGCACTGGGTAATTCCGCCGAATGTATCCTGGTCAAAGGAATACTTAAAGATTGAAGTAATGTAGTCACCTGCGCCCTTGTTATCAACGGTTACATCCCAGCCGCTGAAGGAGTTTCTGGTAGGAACGAACATTGCATCGTCAACGGTGTTGAGTTCGCACTTGATACCTACATCGATAAGGCATCCCTGGATAACTTCTGCGATCTTGGACCAGATGGTGTTGTTGGTGGTAAGAAGTGTAATGGTTTCTCCGTTGTAGCCGGATTCAGCAAGAAGGCTCTTTGCCTTTTCTTTGTCATAATCGAAGTAAGGCTCGCTGTCCCATTTCTTGAGGTAATCGGGATAACTTTCATTACCGTAAGCGTGTGTTACGGCGCCGTTACCAAGTGCTACGGATGCAACAAGTGCGTTACAGTCAATTGCGGTGAAGATAGCTTCACGAAGCTTCTGGTTGTTCTCTACGATGCTTGCGCCCGCATCAACCTTGGAACCGCCCATGTTGAAGGAAAGCATGTAGGTAAGTGAGTTGGGGATAGAGAAAAGGTTGAACTTGGATGCATCGTTGAAAAGATACAGCTGGGACTGATCAACTCTGGATGCCCAGTCAGCAGCACCGGATTCAACAAGACCTGCACGGGTAGCCGCATCAACAACGCCGGTCATCTTAACACGATCAACGTTAGCTTCGTCGAACATGGTGCGGAGTTCATCCTTCTGCCAGTATTTCTCGTTCTTTACAAATTCATAAGTGGAGCCCGAAACAAAGTTCTTGATAAGATAAGGGGAAGTGGAAACTGTTTCGGTAGCATCAACAAATCCGTTGTACTTTTCAAAAGCAGCCTTGGATACGATGCCGATCTGGGTTACGGAGTTGTTGAAAGCTCCTGCCTGAGAGTTAACCATGTGGAAACGAACCGTGTAATCACCGGTCTTCTCAACGGATGCGATGGTACCGATCTGCATTACAAGGTTACCTTCGGCGATACATTCTTCAACAGAGAAAACAACGTCGTCTGCTGTGATCTTGTTGCCTTCGGAGTCAACTACGTAATCAAAGATCTCAACATCATAGGTAAGATCGTCCGCCTTGGTAAAGGTCTTGGCTACGCCGGGATAAAGGCCGCTGCCGTTGATCTCGCCTTTGCCTGATACATACTGTGATTTGTAGAACAGGGGCTGATAGCCGTAAAGGCTTAAGGGGCCCATGCCTTCACTCATGGTCTGGAACGGATTGAGTGAAGTAAGAGTTGCGTGATAAGCGATGTTCAGAACCTTCTCCTTGCCTGAACCGCCTTCTGTTTTTCCGCCACAGGCAGTCATCGAAACGATCATTGCGAGTGAAAGAAGTAACGCGATAGCTTTTTTCATATTTCTTGTAACCTCCCTTTTAGTTGGATAGTTTATTGTCAGTCCTTTCCCCAAGGAACTGATTTACTCCGGTTAATGTCTGTCAGGGCTTGGTGGTCTTTCCCTGAACAAGGTCCATCTGAAGGGTGATCTCCCTCGGATGTTCGTTCTTTCCTTCCGTCATGCCGATTATCATTTCCGCTGCCTCATGGGCTATGGCGCCGGAAGGAATCCTGATATGAGTGATGTCGTAGAAGTATCTCAGATCCGGGTTGACACTTCCGTATCCCACAAGCTGAATGTCCTCCGGTACGGAAATTCCTTTTTCCCTGAAGTAGGTAAGAGCCCCTACGGCGGTAATGTCCGTATCGCAGTAGTATCCGTCAATCTCGGGATGCTCCTCGTATCCGGCTCTTGCCTTGCTGTAACCTGACTGCATCAGATCCTCAACTTCCATCTCCTTAAGTTCGATATACTCCATCCCGAAGTATCTCGAGAACTCTATGAAGCTCTGTTTCTTTTCCTGCAGGTTACCTTTCTGTACCCCCGAAAGGAAAGCAACTTTCCTGCATCCTTTCTTTGAAAGTTCCTCGGCTGCAAGATATCCTGCCTGCCTGTAATCGGGCTTAACGCAGGAATAATGCATTGTGTGCTTCATCTCCACTCCGGTGAAGGTTCTGTTTACATACACCGCAGGAATGTTAAGCTCCTGAAGATCAGGAAAATCAAACACGCAGCTTATGCATACCAGGCCGGAAATGTGCAGTGAGCGGATGATCGAAAAGATCCGCTCGTTTGTCAGTTCCTTGGAACCAAGACTTAAGAACACCGGATAGTAATCCTGAAGAAGAAGCTCTCTTTGGATCATCTGACCGAGAAATCCGTAATATGCGATCTCCATGCTGGGTATTATGACACCGATACTCTTTCCGTGCTGAAGTCTTAATTCCTGGGCGGACAGATCGGGCGTGTACTGCTTGGCCTCCGCAATCTCAAGGATCTTCTTTTCAGCTTCGGGAGAATAATTCCCGCTCTTGTTCAAAACCCTCGAGACCGTTGCGATGGAATAGCCTGATTCACGCGCAATATCCATCATCGTAGCTTTGTTCATAGACGATCTCTTTCTTTGTTGTGTAAACGTTTACAGTTGTTTTACATCCGTTACATCTTCGTTTTAACAGATGTTGTGCAATTTGTCAATAAAAAGATTAAAAATAAATTGTCTTTAGGTAATTTTACACGCATTTACATCGTGTTTACATAATTCCCCTGTAATATTTACACTATTTACAGCAAAAAAGCACTTTGGTTTTCGCCCAAAGTGCTTTACATCCTCCTGTATTCGATTTACGCAGGTCCCGTTACC
>JAILHY010000021.1 GCA_024695575.1 Lachnospiraceae bacterium | reverse complement strand
TCGCAGATGGCATCTGCTTCGCACTCCATTGCATGACGCAGGAATCTGTCTATAAGGATGGGTCTGTCGGGTGTTACGCCGATGGCAGCTCCCATATACTCTCTCAAAGAATCCTCATCGTAAACCACTTCCATTCCGCGGCCGCCAAGTACGTAAGAAGGACGTACCATTACGGGATAGCCGATCTTGCCGGCTACTTCGACTGCCTCGTCCACGGTAACTGCCATGCCTGCTTCCGGCATTGGAATGCCAAGCTTGTCCATCATGGCTCTGAACTGATCTCTGTCCTCCGCAAGGTCGATGACCTCAGGTGAGGTTCCAAGGATCTTAACACCGTTACGCTTAAGCTCTGCTGCCAGGTTAAGAGGTGTCTGACCGCCAAACTGAGCTATAACGCCGAGAGGTTTTTCTTTCTTGTAAATGCTGAGTACATCTTCCAGTGTAAGAGGCTCAAAATAAAGCTTGTCGGAAGTATCGTAGTCGGTTGAAACGGTCTCGGGGTTACAGTTAACGATGATGGTCTCGAAACCAAGTTTCTTAAGGGCAAGTGCAGCGTGAACCGAGCAGTAATCAAACTCGATACCCTGGCCGATACGGTTGGGACCGCCGCCAAGGATCATAACCTTCTTATTCTCGCTTGCGGTACTCTTGTCAGGTGCATTGTATGTTGAATAGTAGTAAGCGCTGTCCTTTGTGCCGCTTACGTGTACGCCTTCCCATGCTTCCTCGACACCGAGAGCAATGCGGCGATTTCTGATATCTTCTTCTTTGATCTCTAAGAGCTTTGCAAGGTACTTGTCTGAGAAACCGTCCTTCTTGGCCTTTGTGAGCACTTCGTCCGAAGGAACGCTTCCCTTGTGCTTTAAGATCTCTTCTTCTTCCTCAACAAGCTCCTTCATCTGCTGTACGAAGTAGTGCTTGATCTTGGTAAGTTCGAAGATCTCATCAACGGTAGCTCCCTTTCTTAACGCCTCGTACATGATGAACTGGCGCTCACTGGTGGGAACTGCAAGCATCTTAAGAAGTTCTTCTTTTGACTTACTGTTAAAGTCCTTGGCAAAGCCTAAGCCCATTCGGCCGATCTCAAGAGAACGGATGGCCTTCTGGAAAGCTTCCTTGTAGGTCTTACCGATACTCATTACCTCGCCTACGGCGCGCATCTGGGTACCAAGCTTGTCCTGTACGCCTTTGAACTTTTCAAATGCCCAGCGAGCGAACTTGATAACAACATAGTCGCCGTCGGGAACGTATTTATCAAGTGTTCCGTACTTGCCGCAGGGGATCTCGTCAAGTGTAAGGCCGCTTGCAAGCATTGCGGATACAAGGGCGATAGGGAAGCCCGTTGCCTTGGATGCAAGTGCGGAAGAACGGGAAGTACGGGGATTGATCTCTATAACAATGATACGGCCGGATACAGGGTCGTGTGCGAACTGTACGTTGGTTCCGCCGATAACCTGAACCTCGTCAACGATCTTGTAAGCCTGACGCTGTAATTCCTTCTGTACGTCTTCGGAGATGGTAAGCATGGGAGCGGAGCAGAAAGAATCACCTGTGTGTACGCCAAGGGGATCGATGTTCTCGATAAAGCATACGGTAATCATCTGACCCTTTGCATCTCTTACAACTTCAAGTTCAAGCTCTTCCCAGCCAAGGATGGACTCCTCAACAAGTACCTGTCCTACGAGACTTGCCTTAAGACCGCGTTCGCAGACTGTGCGGAGTTCCTCCTGATTGTATACAAGGCCGCCGCCTGCGCCGCCCATGGTGTATGCGGGACGAAGGACTACAGGGTAACCGAGCTTGTCGGCAATGGCAAGGGCCTCTTCAACGGAATAAGAAACCTCACTCCGTGCCATCTCGATTCCCAGACGGTTCATGGTCTTTTTAAACTCGATACGGTCTTCACCGCGCTCGATGGCATCGATCTGAACACCGATGACCTTAACATTGTATTTATCAAGTATGCCCTTGCTTGCAAGCTCGGAGCAAAGATTCAAGCCCGACTGTCCGCCGAGGTTGGGAAGGACTGCGTCAGGACGTTCTTTTGCGATGATCTGCTCAAGACGCTTAACATTAAGAGGCTCTATATAAGTAACGTCAGCAATGCCGGGATCCGTCATGATGGTAGCGGGGTTACTGTTTACAAGTACTATCTGATAACCAAGGTTGCGCAGTGCCTTGCAGGCCTGTGTACCTGAATAGTCGAATTCGCAGGCCTGGCCGATGATGATGGGGCCAGAGCCGATGATTAATACCTTCTTGATATCCGTTCTTTTTGCCATAAATTTTATGCCTCCCGTGCATTTTTAAAATTTTATCATATTATTGGTTATAAAAAAACCACTTTCATTAAAAACAAAAGTGGTTGATTAGCTATTTGGTCGATCTTTAAAATACTTGACATTACCGGAAATATCGCCTTTGAATACCGCAGAACCGGCGACAATGACATTTGCCCCCGCTGCGATAATGGATTCGATATTGTCTTTGGTAACCCCTCCGTCGATCTCTACATCGGTAGCAAGACCGCGGGAATTGATCTCCGAACGAACCGCTTTGATCTTATCCATGGTGTAATCTATGAACTTCTGTCCGCCAAATCCGGGTTCAACGGTCATCACAAGCACCATATCCACCTTGTCAAGAAAAGGAAATGCTTCCTTAACATCGGTAGCGGGCTTTACGGAAAGACCTGCCTTGCATCCTGCTGCATGAATCCTGTCGATAACAGCCTGGGGATCCTTGGTTGCTTCAAGGTGGAAAGTAATGATATCTGCCCCGATGGCTGCAAATTCATCAACGTATCTCTCGGGGTCCACGATCATAAGGTGAACATCGAAAACTTTCCCCGTAGTTTTACGGATGGATTTGATAACAGGCATTCCGAAAGAAATGGAAGGAACAAATACGCCGTCCATCACGTCAATGTGAATGTAGTCGGCGCCCGCTCTGTCAGCTTCTGCAATTTGCTCTCCGAGGATATTAAAATCCGCGGCAAGGATAGAAGGTGAAAGAATCATTTCGGTTCCTTTTTCCTGATGCATAAATAGTAGTTCCGATAAACTATAAAGCCTTGGAACCCATTTGTCAAGGTTTAAAACAGACGCATCAGATCTTCTATGGTCTCTCTCCTGCGAATGAGCTTAACTCCGCCGTCGGAAGTGATCATTATCTCTGCGGGTCTGGGTCTTGAGTTGTAAGAAGAACACATGCTGTATCCGTATGCACCGGCATCAAGCAGGCACACAAGATCACCCTTCTGCATTTCGGGAAGCTCTCTGTCAGCACAAAGAATGTCGCCGGACTCACAGATGTTACCCGTAACCGTAACGGGCTTTAAGTCCTTACGCTCTACGACGGAGCCGTTTCTCAATACTTCTATGTCGTGCCATGATCCGTACATTGAAGGACGTACCAGCACGTTCATGCCGATATCCGTGCCGACATAGGAAACGCCGGAATTCTCCTTGGTGGCATATACACGCCCGAGGATAACGCTTCCCTCGGCAACACAGTAACGGCCGGGCTCTGATTTAAACAAAGGTGCTCTTCCGTAGTCTTTGACGAATTCGTCAAGGATGGGCTCAAGAGCAACCTTGAAGGACTCCATTGGAAACTCTGCTTCGTCATTCAGTTTATGATAAGGAATGCCGTATCCGCCGCCGAAATCAATAAACTCAAGATTCTCAAATCTGCGTGCTATGCGAAGGAGGTTTGAAACTGCCTTAAGATAGGGCTCAGGATCAAGGAATCCCGATCCTATATGCTGATTGATACCTGCTATCGTAAGATCATATTTTTTTGCGATCTCAAAGATCTGATCGATATCGGATTCCTGGATGCCGAATTTTGTTTTTTTACCTGCGGTGACCACCTTCTCGTGATGACCTGCGCCTACGCCGGGATTGATACGTACCGCACATTTGTGACCGGGAAGGATCTTGCCGAAGGTTTCAAGCTGTGAGAGAGAATCAAGGCTTGTGATAACGCCCGTGTTCACTCCCTGCTTTGCGGCAAACTCAAGCTCCTCTTCGGATACGTTATTGGGCACAAAGAAAATGCGTTCGGTAGGAAAACCGGCCTTTAACAGCATGGTGATCTCGCCGGGGCTCATGGCATCGCAGTTGATCCCCTCTTCCAAAGCAAGCTTCAGAATGTGAATGTTGGTATTGGCCTTGATTGAATAGTTGGCCGTATAAGGATATTTGCTGATTACGCCGGCCACAGCTCTCATGTGCTTGCGGATAATATCCTCGTTGTACACATAGAGTGGTGTTCCGTACTTTTCAGCCAGTTCCTCGGGGTTATTGCCCCCGAAGAAATTAACCGAGTTAACGTATGAATTCATTTTTATTCCCCTTTTTGATCCTTTTAGCCATGCCCGTAAGGGTCGGCCGGTTAAAGCAAGTGTGCGCGCATCTCTTCGCCTGACAGAGGGCTTAAGTAAGCGGGTGCAATGTCAAATACGGTCTTGCAGCCCGTAACACCTTCTTTGTGAAGTCTGTTAATGGCCCTTGCGTATGCAACGATAACAGAGCTAGTAAACTCCGGATTGGAGTCAAGCTTAAGACTGTATTCTATGATATGTTTGTTTTCCTTGTTCCAGCCGGTGACACCGCTTCTGAACACGAAACCGCCGTGAGGAATACCTGCGTGGTCACGCTTTAATTCCTCTTCGGTGATGAAATGTACCGTAGTATCATATTCGTCAAAGTAGTTGGGCATAGTCTTGATCTCACGCTCGATGCGGGCGAGATCTGCGCCTTCTTCAGCAACTACGAAGCATTCACGAACGTGCTTCTGTCTGGTGGTAAGTTCGGGATTCTCTCCGTTACGAACTGCGGAAAGAGCGGATTCAACGGGAATAGTGTACTGCTTTCCGTCCTTTACTCCGTCAATCCTTCTGATGGCATCGGAATGGCCCTGGCTTACGCCCTTGCCCCAGAATGTGTAATCCTTGCCTTCCGGAAGGATGCAGTTTGCATAGAGTCTGTTCAAAGAAAACATACCGGGATCCCAGCCTGCGGAGATAAGAGCAGTATGACCGTTTTCTTTGGCCGCCCTATCAACATTGGCAAAGTGGGTCGGGATCTTCGCGTGGGTGTCAAAAGAATCAATAACGTTAAAATACTTAACGTACTCAGGCGTCATTTCGGGAAGGTCCGTTGCAGAACCTCCGCAGATGATGAGGACATCGATCTTGTCTTTATATGCTGCGACTTCGCTTACATTAACTACCGGCACTCCGGGAGTCAATATCTTGACGCTTGAAGGATCGCGCCTTGTAAATACGCAGGCAAGCTCTGCGTCGGGATTCTGTTTGATGGCGCATTCAACGCCACGTCCCAGATTGCCGTAGCCCAATATTCCGAGTTTCATGTTAAATTCCTCCTATATCACACAATTATTTACTGATCTCAACATCCTTATACGTATATTCGGTAACCGCACTTACTTTGTTCTCGGCTACACTGAACTCGGTAACCTTGATAACGTTACCGTTTTTGTCATATTCGGAGTCAAAACGCTTGTAAGCGTTTCCTGCAGAATCGTAAGTGGTGTAGCTTGTGCAGTTTCCTTTTCCGTCAAACTTGTAATCGCCCCTTTTCTCGGTAACAAGCTGACTGGAATCCATTGAAACGTATTCTTTTAACTTTCCGTCGGAGCCGTAGGTCCAGATATCCTGGTTTACTACGTTTCCGTTTGAATCCTTCTGGACGATATCCTTTTCTTTTCCGTCGCTTGTGTAGGAATAGGTCTTGCGACCAAGGGAAGCTCCGCCCTGTGAGTAGCTGTCTTCCGTCATATGTCCTGCGGAATCGTATTTGTAGCTGTCCTCAAGCATAAGGTCACCGTGGCCGTTATACTGGGTCTGCTTGGTAACATTACCGTTGGCATCGTTCACATATACATATTTAAGGTCAACAGAGCCGTCGCCGCGTTTCCATACAAGGCTGGAAACATAGCCGTTCTTATCATATTCGCGTGTAGCGGTTTTGTCAGTGGTGCCATATGCGTTCTTGGAAGAGATCTTGGATACTTCGCCCTTGGCATCATAACTGTAGCTTGTCTCGTTGTATACCACCTTAGCGCCGTTTGCATCGTATCCGTAAACAACTTCCTTGGTAACTACAGTCTTAACGCCTGCCTTAGCCTCAGTCTTCTTGTCATCAGCGGAAGTTTCAGTGGAAGCTGACGCACTGGCTGAAGAAGAAACACTTGTGGAAGATCCTGTAGAAGTTTCCGAAGAGGTGCTTGCAGATGTGTCTTTCGAAGCAGATGTGTTGTCGGTTTTCTCAGCGGAAGCAGAATCACTTGCGGATGTATCCTTTATTACGGACGTAGAGCCCGAAGGAGTTATTATTCCCTGAGATGTGGAGATTGAAACGGAAAGGTCGGAATCTGATGTTTTATCACCCTTGCCGCATGCGGAAAGTCCCACGACCATTACCGTAGCCAATACTATGGCACTGCATTTTTTCAAGCAAAAAGAAAAAGACTTCATAATACTTATACCTCATAATTTCATAAAACTTTATCGAGGAAAAGTATACTAAAGTCTCTTTCTTTTGTAAAGAATGATTGTAATCCCCAAGCGGGATATATTGTCTTAAATTACAGAGTAAAGAACTCGATGGCGGAAGTCATTTCCTTGTTAACTTCGTTCATCTCTGTGGTGGATCCCTGAGTATCTATGCAGGCATCGGTAACTGTCTGACAGGATGCAGCAACTTCCTCGGCGGAAGCACCAAGCTCTTCGGAGATTGCACCAAGTTCGCTTGTGGAGTTGGTAAGTTCTTTCTTAACTTCCTCAAGCTTGCCGGTCATAACCTCGATGGTCTGGATCTCGCTGATAGCTTCCTCAACAGATCCCGAAAGAACATTAAACTTGTCTCTTGCGGTCTCGATGTCGGACTGCTCCTTGCTTACTACTTCGTATACTCTGTTGGAGATATCTACAGTGCCGTTTGACAAAGCAATGACATTGTCGATGATCTCTTTGATCTCTCTTGCGGAATCTGCAGAAGAATCTGCAAGTGTTCTGATCTCCTCTGCAACAACCGCAAATCCACGACCTGCTTCACCTGCACGTGCAGCTTCGATTGAAGCGTTGAGTGAAAGGAGGTTGGTCTGTGCTGCGATTGCTTCGATAGCCTGTACTGCGCTGCCAATCTTAACGATGGCATCGTTGGTCTCACCGATCTTGTCGGAGATGTTACGCATAGCTTCAACTGACTCGTTGGCGCCTTCGTAAACGGACTTCATGCAGTCTGTAGCTTCGTTGTTGGCATTCTTGATGCTCTGTGAAGCCTTGAACAGATTCTGTACGTTGGTGTTAAGAATTTCAATATTGTTACCAAGCTCAACAGCTTCTTCTGCCATCTTCTGAGCATTTTCAGCAACGCTCTGGGATGTGGTTGCAACTTCGTTGATGGCTGTGTTGATCTGTGAAACTGATTCAACGTTGTGGTTGGTCTTTTCGTCTACATTTCCGATAGCCTCGTTGAGGGCATCTGCGGAAACCTTAACGGCACCGATTGATGTAGACAAAGCAGACTTAAGGGTCTGGAACGCATCGATGATACTTGCGGTCTCCTTAAGCTGTGACTTGGCATCACATTCAACCGTAACATCACCGGTACTGAGTACGCCGATATCGTTACATACCTGCTTAAGAGGACGTGATACAAGTCTCTCGACTATAAGTGCCATTGACATAAATACCACGATACTTACGATAGCTACTATAAGAGTGGTTTTCTTGGTGGAATTGATACCGGCCAGAACTTCGTTTTCGTCTGCGGTAAGTACTGCTATGTAGTGAGCATCCTCACCAATATAGTAAGCCGCATATTTATTGGCTCCCTTATAAAGGTAGGTGATACAGTCGGGCTTCGGTACCGTTCCTGCTTCGAGCTGTGCTACAAGTCCTTTGACCGCTGCGTTCTCAACAGGGTTACCGATCTTGGATTCATCGGGATGATAAAGCATGGTGCCTTTATTATCTACAAAGTAGATGTATGCACCCTTAAGTCCGAGACTGGATACATCTGAGATCTGAGCAGCAGCATCCTTAACGAATGTTCCTCCGCCTACAAATCCAATGGGCTGACCATTGTTCATAACGGGATAATAGAATGACTGAGTAAGCTGGCCTGATGCGGGAGAAGTAAGTATACCGGTGTTGTATACACCATTGGCATTCAGTATGTTATTTCTGAGAGTGGTAAGGCCATCACCTTCTCT
Source organism: Lachnospiraceae bacterium (assembly GCA_024695575.1). GTDB lineage: Bacteria > Bacillota > Clostridia > Lachnospirales > Lachnospiraceae > UBA1258. The sequence continues at coordinate 13,704 of JAILHY010000021.1, read as the reverse complement.
TAACACCATACCGATAACCGCAGGTGCCTGATGTGTGAGCACCTTGGTGTTCCAGTCAGCAAGGTACAAACCTTCCCATCCGGTCAGTTTGGAGAAATATTCGTTGGTATACGCGTTTGCCTTGGCAATGAGCGTAGGATCATTAGGATTCATAAGTGCTTCCTTGATGATCGGTGCGGTTGAAAATGCCTGAAGGGTTTCTTTGGCTCTGGCTGTCGCAAAATCAAAAGAATCGCCTGTTCCTTCAATGATAGTGAGCAATGAATTCCTGGTGGTGTTATTCATTTCCTTTGAACTCTTACCGATAATGATCGCTGCTATCACGATGGAAGCAAGCAACATCGGCAGAAGCGCGAAAAGAATGAGCGTGGTACGCATGCTAATCTTTCCGCTGCTTTTCTTAATGGCTGTTTTGTTTGCGGACATAGTTTTATCTCCTATTCATAGGTTTAGATACTACCATAATATCACTATTCACATATAAATCCACGCATTATTTGCAATAATTCTCTTTTTATGAAAATTTTACAATTTAAAAAGCCGGTCTTAGGCATTCTGCCCAAGACCGGCTTAGTATCATGCCCGGATCAGCTTTCTACTTTAACGTCACCGCTTACGGAGTTTGCAGTAACTTCAACCGATCCGTCTCCGAAAGTGTAACTTCCGCGACGTACATCCTCGTGTGCTTCCTCACCGTCATCGAAGTAAAGATCGATGCTTCCGCTCTTACTGTCAACCTCTGCGGTGTATCCGTCAACACCCTGAAGTACCACGTCCACATCACCGGAAATGCTGGTTGCCTTGACCTTGCGTCCCTCGGTAACCGTAGCGTTTACATCGCCGCTGGTAGAAGCAAAATGTCCGTTTCCTGCGATTCCTTCGAATTCCACATCACCGCTCATTGACTTGAAATCAACGATGCTTGCGCGGATATCGCTGCCTTCGATATCACCACTCATGGTGTTGGCATAAATGTCCTGAACGTTGAGATTGTTAAGATCGATATCACCGCTCATGGTGTTAAGATCAAGTCTTCTGGAAGTGATCTCTGTGCACTCAATATCACCCGCAAGGGTTGAAAGTTTCATTCTTGTAATGGTCTCGGGGATAGTGATGGTAAGCTGCTCGGGACCGTGAACCTGTTTAAAGAAACCTGTAACCGTTTCTTTCTTTTTGATGGTGGCGTAAGCCTTGCCGTCCTCAGCGCGATAATCTATGGTGTAAGCCAGTCTCTGGCTGGGGGTAGCATCGTATTCGCACTCGAACTTAACTTCGTCGCCTGACCACTGTTCAACCACGATGTCAGCGCTGTCGCACTCTGCAATTACTTCGGTGCAGTCTTTAAAAGAAGCACAAAGATTTGACTTGTCGTCCTCTTCGCTTTCTTCTTCATCAGCGGTTTCAGGCTGAGTGTTACGTGCGCTCTTGTATGAATCTGCCACATCCTGAGCAAACTTTGCGGTCTTGTTGGCTACGACGTCCGCTGCCTTGCCAAGTTCGTCCGCTGCTTTGCCAAAGCCATCGGAAAGTCCGCCGGATGCCTTATCGAGGCCCTCTGCAACCTTATCCATCATGCCTGAAAGACCGTCCATGATGTTGTTGGCACAGTCGCCTGCACCTCCGGTAAACTTCTCTGCGCCGTTGGTAACGCCTGCTGCCATTGTTCCAAGGAATCCTGCGAATGCCTTGGAGATTGCTTCAAAGGTCTTCTTAGCTTCTTTTTCGATAAATTCGCGCTGGTCTTTTCTTTCTTCTTCCTTAAGACCCTTAAGCTCCTTAACGAGATCCTCAATGGAACCGAGTTCTTCGATTATCTGATCCTCGCTCTTGCCGTTTGCAAGACCGTCGGTAAAGTGTTCCTCGTAGTCTCCAAGGATCTCTTCTCTTATGTCACTGTCAAAACTTTCAAGAGCCTTTGAAAGTTTGTCCATATATTCCTGTCTGTTCATATACTCCTCCTTATTCACCCACAATACCTGCGACTGCTCTGACGAAGCCAAGCCAGTCATTCTTTAATTCGCTCTGGTAAGTTCGACCCTCATCCGTAAGATGATAGTATTTACGGGCCGGTCCGTTCTCCGATTCCTGCAGATAAGTAGTTACCAGGTTCTCATCTTTAAGTCTCTTTAATACCAGATACAGAGTTCCTGAAGCTATTTCCATCTTCTCCGATATGGCATCCGTGAGTTCATATCCGTATCGATCTCCGCCGGTGAGCATTGATAAAACACACAGCTCAAGGGCACCTTTTTTAAATTGTGCGTTCAATACCGTCCTCCTTTCGACAGATCGTTCTTCTGTCTTACATGATGGATTGTATCACATGGTATATCACAATGCAAGATAGTAATTATAAAAAAATAATAAAGTGAAGTGGACCGAGGGGACGGGGTTAGTGGGCCATTATCCAAAATGACCCACTAAGCCCGTCCCCCCGGTCCACGCGGTTCAAACTTTATTTCACAAGACCTTTATCTGTTTTCTTTACGTGCTTGAATACGCTTTCGAATCTGTTAAGTGCCTCGTCGATGATCTCGGGCGTATCTGCCATGGAAGTGTAGAGTCTGGAGCCTGCAAGGGTTACGATTCCGTTTGCCATATAAGCTGCACCCATCTTTTCCATGGAATCCTTGCGGACATACATCATATCCTTATTCTTAAGGATACCGAGAGCAGACTTGATAAAGGAAAGTGATGAGAAGTCAAAGCTCATGGCGCCTGTGCACTCTAAGTGGCAGATGGAGCCCTGGTTGTATGCAACGAAAGGAAGTCCGTATCTGTCGATGAGCTCCTTTAAGCCGTCTGTGAGGCGATCGCCCATCTTTCCTGCCTTCTCGCAGGCGTTCTGGGCTGCGATTTCCTGAATGGCTGCTGTTCCTGCAACACAGGAAAGAGGATTGGCTGCAAGAGTACCGCCTACGTATGCTCTGTGCTTACCTGTTGCAAGGCCTGCCGCCATCAGCTGTGCATATTCTTTCTTTCCGCCGACACCGCCTGCTGCGGGATAGCCGCCTGCGATGATCTTTCCGAATATGGTAAGATCCGGAACAACATCGAAGTATCCCTGTGCACCGCTTATATCTACACGGAATCCGGTAACTACCTCATCAAAAATTAGGAGTGCGCCGTACTTGTCGCAAAGCTCTCTTACGTGCTTGTTGTAATCCTTTGCGATGGGACGGGTACCGCTCTCGGGTCCCACAGGCTCAACCATGACCGCTGCGGTGCCGCCTTTTAAGCGGTTTCTTTTAAGGAGTGTTTCCAGCATGTTAAGGTCGTTGGGTCTGCATTCGTCCGTTGTTCTGTAATCTGCGCCGGGAATACCGTGAGATTCAAGCAGCCCTCTTGAGCCGGGGATCTTAAGGCCGTATACCAGCTGATCGGACCAGCCGTGATAAGCTCCGCCCATTTTGATGATGCGTTTCTTATCCGTAGCGATACGTGCTATACGAAGAGCTGCCATACAGGATTCGGTTCCCGAACCAAGCATACGGAACATCTCAACGTTGGGCATGTGCTTGTTGATTTCTTTTGCAAGCATTAATTCAGACTCGTGAAGGAGACCGGTTACAGGGCCGCATTCCTCCAGGAGTTTCTCTACTCTCTTGCGGACAGGCTCATAGTTGCTGCCAAGGATTGTAGGGCCGCCGGCCTGAAGAAAGTCGATGTACTTGTTTCCGTCTTTATCGTAAAGATAAGCGCCTTCCGCCCTTTCCATACACATGGGGAAAGGCTTGTTAAAAGCAAGGTTATGCTGCACGCCGCCGGGAATGTAGTTCTTTGCTTCCTCGTAAACGGCCTTGGATTCCTTACATTTCTCATTGTAGTAAGGCATTATCTCGCCGTTGTAATACTCGTCATCCACCTCCCAGATGGTCTGGCTGGTAAGTTTCTTTAACCTTGCGTTGATCTCTGCGGGGTCGTCCCATCTTGAAATACCACAGTTACTGCTCATGTTCTTCCTCCTTTTTGGCCTTACCGGCTCTTTCGTTTGTGTCTATGGACTTGCCGAATACCACGAATCTGTCGTATATGTACTCGGTTACAAAATTACATGCCATGGTTAATAAAAGCACCAGGAATTCGTTCCACCCGCAGTCTTTGGTCAGCTTATCGCCGCCTATCGTACTTAAGGGTGTAAATACCGCATAGAACGCCGCCACCTTTAACATGGCGATTGGCACGTTATTTGCGGATTGAAAAGTAAATGATCTGTTAAGCGTAAAGTTCCAAAGCACCGAAAGTGTCAGTGCGATGAGATATTTGGGCCAGTAATCCCAGGTCGTGAACAGATCAAGCATTGTAAAAGAAAGGACCTGTATAAGCCCCGCCGATATGGAAAAGAAAACAAACTTGACCATTCGGATCGCTTCTTTTTTCTTTTCAGGATCAGTCATGAGCTGCTCCCTTCTGCTTTGAATACTTCTTTTTGTATACAAAACGCATGAGAGTGCAGTCAAATCCCGAAAGGGCACGTTTTCTGTTCATGGAATCCGTAAGAAGCTTGCATATGGCGGATTTCCTGATTAACATGGAAAGCGCTTCGGCATCGTCCGGATCTTCGGTAAAGATCACCGCTCCCACTCCCTTAACAAGTACAAGATCCTGTCGGTTGAGGCCTCTCAGCAAGTGCATGTCATCCCCCGGAACCACGCGGATCTTTGAGCCTATCATCTGAGCTATGTCATCAATCTGGCATCTGAAATTTCCGCCTTCTGCTATTGCTTTGACCTCGGGGTCGCTTATGACCACCGCATCCTTGCATGCGATCAGGAAGGTTTCGCTGAGTCTTCCCGCTGATGCAGAGATATTTGGAAGATGCTTATCAACCACACGCTTGCAGACTTTCTCAAGAACTTCGGCTTTACGTACCGCTTCCGCTCTGTCAGCCGCACAGATCACCGCCCCGTGATGGAGCATGAGTACGACTTTGGATCCTGCGAGCATTTCCTTTTCCACGTTCTTCTTTAAGCCGCCTGTGCCGGGAAGGCCGTAACCTGCCACTCTTATCTCACCAAGAAGCGCCTTCTCTTCCGCCGTCATTTCGATAATGTCCGTTCCCACAAGGCCTACGGCTGTGGCATAATCCTGATGAGTGTGGATCACAAAGTTAACGTCATCAAATACTCTGTAGGCTGCGGCATGGATCTTCTTTTCGCTTGAAGGCTTTCTTAGACCTTCATAGCTTTCGTTCTCCATATCATAGACCGGAACGTCCTCCGGCGTCATGATGTCGTAGGCAAGGCCGCTTGGAGAGATGGCAAAATGCGTCTTATCCACCCTTGCGCTGATGTTACCCCAGGTTCTTGCAACCAGTTTCTTTCCCACCAGTTCCATTCCCGTTTCGGAAACCAGTTTTTTTGCTTCGTTACTGTCCATAAATCCCCCTAATCGTTCAGTGCCGAAAAAAGCTTTCGGTTTGCTCCGTGCAGCTTCTTAAACACTGCATAGTTTCTGTCGTAGACCGCTTTGTTAGCGGCGTTTGGCTTAAATGTCTTTTTGACTCTGGTGTATTCTCTCACCCTGTCTATTTCGGGAATGATCTTAAGTCCCACACCCGCTATCAAAGCCGCACCCATGGCGCCTACGTCCTGTGAATCTTCCACCGTCTCGATGGTCCGCCCCGTAATGTCCGAAAGGATCTGACAGGTAACCTCGGATAATGCTCCTCCACCCACAAATCTGATGGTTTCTGAAGTCGGAACCTTTTTGTCCTCGCACTCAAGCATCCAGCGAAGGTGGAAGCAGATTCCTTCAAGTACTGCCCGGATCATCTCGGTCTTACCGGTTTCTATCTTTATGTTAAAGAAAATGCCCGCTGCATCCGGATCCTCAAAGGGACATCGGTTTCCGTGAAGCCAGGGAGTAAAGATCACTCCGCCCGCACCCGCAGGACAGTTTCTTATAGTGTCACTTAAATAATCGTACAGGCTTCGGTAGATGGTTTCGTCGCTCTCCGCCACATCCTGTTTCTTTAAGTAAATGCCTATCTCATCGAGAGCAAGGTGTTCTTTTACCCATTCAAAGCACTTGCCCGCGGTTTCCATTTCCGCAAAATAATTGAAGATACCGGGCTTGGCTCCCACTGTTGCCGCAATCATGGAAACTATGTCAACGACCTGCTTGTCGGTAACTGTTGATACCCAGCCCGAAGTTCCCGAATATATGTGGGTTTCCCCGGGAGTAACGCAGCCCGCACCCACTCCTATGAGCGTCGCGTCACCGCCTCCTCCTAATACGGGCGTACCGGCTTTAAGTCCCAGTTCCCCTGCGGCCTTGTGGGTAAGAGTCCCTGCCATATCCGTACAGTCTATGACTCTTGGAAGATGCGAAGGGTCTACTCCGAAGGCTTTGCAGAGTCCCTTGTTCCACTCCCATTTACCGGGCCTTGTATCAAAAAGAAAAGTGGCCCAGGCCGAATCCTTCGTCATCACAAATTCACCGCTGCATCGAAGGATGAGATATTCTTTTACATCCAGCCATTTGTGGATCTTAGCGTAAACCTCAGGCTCGTTCTCCCTTACCCAAAGGTACTTCCATATGGGATCCTTGGCACTTGTAGGTGCTGCCGTGGTGCATCTTAAGGCTCGAACCAGCTTGGGGATTGAAAGTCCAGCTACCCTTGGCCCCGCGCCCGCGTATTTGTTCATGACATCCTCGGCACGCTGATCCATGTAGCTCATTGGACGTCTAAGGAGATTTCCTTCTTTGTCCACCAGTACCAGACCCTGCATCTGTGAGCAGAAGCTGATACCCAATATCTCGCTGTTGTCGATGCCTGTTTTCAAAAGAAGGGCCGCCGTGCTTTCGCACATTGCCTTCCACCATTCGTCACCGTCCTGCTCTGCCCCGCCGTTATCAAGGATATAAAGCTGATATGAGTTATACGCTCCGTCAACAAGCTCAACCCTTTCCCCTACCGAGAATAGACAGGTTTTGATGCCGGTAGTCCCCACATCATACGCGATCACATACCCCATAAGAATCCTCCGATATCCTATGCCCCCGGTTTCTTAATACCGAGCGCGCGTTTCAAAAAGCCCACAAGTTCCCGCTCCATGATCTCATCTGAACCGCTAACCCCGTCCCCGCAGTACAAACGCATTCTTTCCCTGTAGTAGTCGCAGCTGTATGAAAACTGAAGCATCATAAAAAGATTATCCATAAAGAAAGCGGAAAGTGCCGGATCGAAATCTCCTTCGCACATGCCTTCTTCTTTGGCCTTACGAAGCAGATCCGTGTATACAAGAGCGGAGATCTCCTCTATCTCACGTGCCAGCATGACCGCATACTGACTTGCTCCGCCCGATGTTATCTCATTGTACATTCTGTTGATGGAAGTCTTGGCCTTAGAGTGATGAATGAGGGTGTGAACCACCGATTTGAGACTTTCTTCCAGATCATCGCTTTTGAAAGCAACTTCTTTCAGCGCTTCCGTAAGCTCCTTAAGACCGAACCTGACGCAGGAAAGAAACAGATCGTCCTTGTCCTTGTAATACTTGTAGATAACCCCTACACTGACCCCGGCATTACCCGCAATACGAACAAGGCTCGCACCTGCGAGCCCTTTTGCAGCAAATTCGTCTATGCCCGACTCAATGATCTTGCGTATCTGATCTTCCGACAGTTTCTTATACATATTCGATCCCTGTATGAACTGACTCGTGAATGTTGTTTCACGTCATGAAAATAAGATAACATATATGAGTCGTTAAAACAATAGTTTTTGAGAAAATATGAATACTCTTTATTTTAGATTTATTTGTATTCTATCGCCCTGATATAAACAGGAGTATGTAAATTCTGCACCATCCGCTATTTTCTTTATTTCCCATTTATCAGGAACAGGATATTTTCCTTCTTTTTTATCAATTGTAACAACCTGACCGGCATCATCCCATAAGACATTGACTATAGAACAATCGCCGCTTTGGTAACGCCCATTTCTTTCAGTCTGGTTCTGGTAAGATTAGCGTATTCAACTGCAGCCGGAGCACTGAAAATACTTCTTCTGGTGGGTGCAAATCCCAATTTAATCGTAGCCATAATTATCCTCCTTGTTGAAAGGATATGATTTTACGAGATTAAAGAATTCTGAAAATATAACAGGAAGTATCTATGTGATCTTCTACAAAACTCATAATGCGATCCTCTCCTACACTCCCATTTTTGATGAGCTGTATCAGGGAATAAAAGAAGAATGCAAAAAAAGAGAATCGGCACAAAGATGATGCACTTCTACGAAAAGACAGACAGTCTTGAGGATTGTTTTTCCGAGCTTAGAGGCTCTGACTGTATTGGCATTATACTCGTTGGAACTGAAATAACAAAAGAAGTCTGCAAAAAGTTTATTGAGCTCAGTATTCCTCTTACTCTTCTTGATGCATACCATTCCTGTTCATTTTCAGCCAGATAACAGATCCCGAATAATCTTTCTGACTTTTTGCATCTAATAGCTAAATATTCTGAATATTTCTCCGATATATATTTTGAAGACAAGGAAGTCTGGAAATCAAAAAGAAGGAGAACACAACGGTAAGGGCATTCACAGGGAGGTGAAGGCTATGACGACAATGAATTCCGGTGCGTCGATTACCGCTTCAAATAAGCTTAGTCAGGTAGTTGCAATGTCAGCTATGACACAGTACAGCAAATGGGACAGAGAGCGGGATCGGGAAAAAGAAAAAGATAGGAAGAGAAAAAGAAGAGCTGAGTTTGCGATGCATTTGAAAGAAGAAATGAATCGCGAACCGGGAGAAGCCGGTTATTACTTCGAAGCAAGAGCGTAATTCGGCCCATTTACATAGATAACCCGGATGGAGATCCATCCGGGTTATTATTTTATACATGTTCCGATCTCATCATCCTAAGTCGTTTATTCTCGTAGTCCCTAATCTGCTTCTGGCGCTCGATTTCCATATCTTCGTGAGTCGAGATCTTTCCTGTGTTCTGGTCATAAACACGTTTCAATTCTGAGGGCATCAGACCGGGAGAGCCCATGGCCTTCTTGAATTCCTCGAAAACAGCTATCACTTTCGCACAATCATTAAGGAGCTGCTGAGTATTTTGCCCCAAAATTGCAAGAGTACCACGCGGATTAGAATGATACGCCATAGTTACGAGTTTAGCTTTATGAGCCATCTCGGAGTAATATGTCAGATCCTCACCACCGAAATTAGCCATATCATTCGCATCCGATGTACCTATCAAACGTGGGCGCCCAACCTCATTGACAAAAGAAAACCCTGCAATGCTCTGGGCAAGTCCCTGTAAGAACTCACTGTCCGCAGATGTGAGCTTAGTCATCTCTTCTCTGGAAACAGAAAGTTTTACGTCGTTAGTAACATCCGATGACTTCGTGGTAAATCTTATACCATCTATTCTGTCAAGGTGTAATGCCTTCAACTCATCTCTGCTGTAAACCACCTCCGGGTGCGCAGAAGAATAATTCTCTAAAGCCTGATCGAAGCCTGCTTTATACTCATCTATTCTTTCAAGGCTACTCATTACATTCTTAAATCCCGGCACATCGACTTCCAAAAATTCCGTCGGAGAATACCCTGTGGGAAGGGTAATACTTCCTGTTGCAGATGAGGATACTACAAACTTTCCTGCTGCAATACGCAGTTTTTTCCTGCTTTCCTCACTAAGAATACTATTGTTAAGGAAGAACACCTCCACCCACTGCTTCATGACCAGTGCTTTGTGTGAAAATCCTCTGGTTTCTCCTCCCTTTCTGAAAAGTTCCTCCATATTGTCGAAAGTGCCGACATCAAACTGCGCTAATTGAGCTTCATGATCGAAATCCCAGAACGGCTTAAGGAAATTCATGATATGCTCTTCATCAAAATGTTCAAACAGATCGGTCAATTCGTCGAGAGTTATTTCTTTTTCACCGACCAGACCTATGAGCCTCTCCTGCGAAAAGTCCATGTTACCGTTGCCACCTCCCGCGAGAAGTTCGCGGATGGTTCGTAAAAATCCCGCCTGAGCTACGGCTTCCGGATCCTTATCGCCGGATTTGGAATAAACGAGACCGCTTTGCTTGTACAATTCATACAGATGAGTCAGGTCTTTTTCCTGCACCTCATTCTCCATAAAAGTATCATAATAGCGAGTAACGTTATTATTGAAGGCGTCGTGGGCATATCTCATCATCTTAGCAGAATGTGTACTTCTCTCAGTCTTGATCTGAGCACTCTTATCCTTCATCTGCTGTATTCTATCAATCTCTTCCTGCTGCTGCTGGTTATGAAGATCGGTAAATTCAGTTATGGTGTTTACATATGCCGCCTGACTCCTGGTCAGCTGTTCCTGCAGAACGGAAAGAGCCGCATCCGGATCAACATTACCATCTGTCTGACTGACTGTTCTAAGTGCATTGGAAAGATTGGCGTCAAGCTTGTCATACTCCAAGGGAATACCGGCTTTGACTGCTTTGATAGCATTAGCGAAGACAGCCTTCTTTCTGGCAAAAGAAAGAACGTTGTTTGCAAACCTGATCATTTCCATTTCCGTGGGGCCCATTCCGAAAGTATCTTCGATACTTTTGCCCTGCGAATCTTTACAACCCTTGATTATATCGGAGATATGCATAAGGGGAGCCTCAAGGAGAGTTATTTCCTGAAGCATATCCACAAGCTCATCGGTAGTTGCGCCCTGGATCTTAGCCACCATCTCAGGGAGTTTCTTGCGCAGTTCATTGTAAGTGGGTGTTATTTCTTTTCGCAGAGTCTCAAAAGCTTTATCACGCTCCACGGGATCCATATCCGTCTGAGACTTTAAGCGATATGCCTGAATGGCACTTTTCATTATCGGATAGGAATTCTCTTCACTTCCCGCATCAAGCCTGTTGACCACACGGGCATAAAACGTGGATCTTACAAAGCCCTCAGGAATGGCAACCCAATCCTGATCCCTTGTAGCCATGGCATCCCAATGCATCATAAGAGTATTCCTCATTTGAACGCGGGAACTCAGGACTTCCTTACCAAATGTAAGATCCGCCTTGCGTTTATCGATGAGTTCCTGGCGCTTGGCTGCAAGCATTTCCTGAGGCTCACCTATTGTCTCTCTGTAGGAATCCTTAACGATATAGTATTGCTCTCTTGCCTCTATGATAGCCTCCTCGGGGAGCTTTTCGCCGGTTTCCGAAAGGCCGTTGGCTGCAAGAACGATTTTAAGCGTGGTCTCAAAAGGCTCTTTCATATCCAGAAGAGCCTCAAACTTGGAGTATACATCAAAATTCAGTAAAGCATATTCCTGCCGATTCTTTTCCTTAAATTCCGCTATTCTGCCAAGCTGCGATTTGATTATAAGAGCCTTTTTGACATCGAAATGTGAATGCTCTTTTGTAAAGCTGACATCAAAAATTTCCCTGGGTATGGTGATATTGGCAAGTTTCATGATGTCAACGGTTTCTCTCTGACGTCTCCTTTGAAGATCGGCAACGTTCTTTTTCATTGATTGCATGAGCGGAACCGTCTGACTGGTTGCGAGACGGCCTACTTCTTTTCGACCTTCGGCGAGATTTTTTAAAGTACGGATACGAAGATTCTCCCTGTGTTTCTTGCTGCTGCCGGCCTCTTCGATTCTGGGTGCCAGTTTATGGCTTTGCTCCATGGGCGTAACCAGAATGGTAGCAGACGGAGTCTCCGAGAGCATCCGGTACGTCGCTTCTTCGTCCTGAAGCTGCTGGCTTATTATGTCCTGATCTTGCAGTCCATTATCCAGTAATTGTTGTCTTCTTTCGGTCTCGAGCTGAGTTTTGTGGGCTATTTTACTTTTGAATTGTTCAGTTATCATAGTCTAAACTCCTTTTCTCTTCCATAGACCCTGACGTACATAGGGAGAAGGGAATATACACACCTTACATATCCTGTATATTTTGCATTCGGGACGATCTTTGCTGTCAGCTTCCTTCCGGCATCCGTTACCGTCGGGATCAGCACTTTCGTTTCTTTGGGGTACTTCTCGAGAGATTTACGTACCGCCGCTGCCAGCGTTACCCCGATGCCTATACTTGAACCCGCGGAGAAAGCATAAGAAAGAATGATCTCGTCTCCTTCTTTTTCAACAAGAAGAATGTCTGTTATCTCACCCTTCTTGTTATGGATCACCATGCTCAGATCCTGCTCATAATCCGCTTTCCTGATCGGCAGCTCTACAAAGGTGTCTTCACCGCCCACAAGGGATTTGCTTAGTTTCCTAAGCTGATGCTCATCCGCATCCCGGAGACTCACGGCTTTGCTCGTATCAATCTTCGCAAGGACTCCGGCCAGGTGGATTTCTTCCAGCGTTGTTGCGAACCAGGCTTCACTGGTATCTTCTTTGGCATATCCCTCATGAAAAAGAAACTCGGCTGCCTCGGCCTCAGCATCGGAGTTCATCGCCGCCATGAATTCGATCTCCGCTATATCACCGGATTCGAAGACATCCATTTTCAGTTCATCCAGCAGCATGGCCCCTCCGCCAAATCCTCGGTAAAAGGGATCGACGTAAAGGGAGCGAATCGTTGCAACAGCGCCTGTAAGCTGTGCCACCAGTGCTCCTTCGGCTACATTAAGATCCGTATCATAGAGACCGTATATGACAAATCCGCTCTTTAGCATCTTTTTACGATTCCCCATTACGGCTTTGATCTCTTCAGCCACATCACCGGGGATCATATCCATGAATGGATCTATATTTATTGAACTCAGTCTGGAAACATCCATTTTGTTCCTCCCGGGACACTTTAACACAGCCCCGCACTAAAATATATTACCATACAGCATGGGTATCAAACAATAAACAAAAATCCCCCGAGAAATCGGGGGATCAGTTGTTATCAATTATTTAAGAAACTCTTTGATGTCAGAATATACGCCCTTGCCGTCGAGTTTGTACTTCTCAACAAGCGCAGCAGCACTTCCGGATTCGCCGAATACATCCTGCATACCAAGCTTCTTAACAGGAACGGGATGCTTAGCGCAAAGTGCATCACAAACCGCACTGCCAAGTCCGCCGATAACGGAATGTTCTTCAACGGTTACAACCTTGCCGGTCTTCTTGGCGCTGTTTACGATGATCTCTTCATCAAGGGGCTTGATGGTGTGAATGTTGATAACCTCGGCGCTGATACCGTCTGCCGCAAGCATCTCTGCTGCAGTAAGAGCGGAATCTACACAGATACCGGTTGCCACAATGGTAACGTCCTTACCTTCACGAAGAAGAACGCCCTTGCCGATCTCGAATTTATAATCGGGTCTGTCGTTGATAACCGGAACAGCTGCACGGCCGAAGCGGATGTAAACAGGACCTACATATTCGATAGCTGCACGAACCGCAGCCTTGGCTTCAACATCGTCTGAAGGGCACATAACAACCATGCCGGGGATGGTACGCATTAAAGCGATATCCTCGTTACACTGGTGGCTTGCGCCGTCTTCACCTACGGTGATACCTGCGTGTGTAGCACCGATCTTAACGTTCAAATGAGGGTAGCCGATGGAGTTACGCACCTGCTCAAATGCACGTCCTGCCGCGAACATTGCAAAAGAAGAAGCAAAGGGAATGAGGCCTGTTGTGGAGAGACCTGCTGCAATGCCCATCATGTTACACTCTGCAATACCGCAGTCTATATGTCTGTCGGGGAATGCTTTCTTAAATACGCCTGTCTTGGTAGCTGCAGCAAGGTCAGCATCAAGAACTACGAGGTTGGGA
>JAILHY010000203.1 GCA_024695575.1 Lachnospiraceae bacterium | reverse complement strand
GGTTACTTCTTTTGAAGAGGATCTCTTAAAGGAAGTAGAAGAAGAACATCATCATCACCACGACGATGATGAAGACGAGTGTTGCTGCCACCATCACCACCACCAAGATGATGACGACGATGACGAAGATGACGAGCATGAACATCATCATGATCACGACCATGACCACGAGCATGAACATGAACACCATCATCATGATCATGACCACGAGCATGAACATGAACACCATCATCATGATCACGACCATGACCATGAGCATGAACACGAACATGAGCATCATCACGAGCATGGCGATCACTGCAGCTGCGGTCACGATCATCACCATCACCACGATGCTGATGAGGTATTTACAAGCATCGGTATCGAAACCGCATCCAAATACACTAAGGCTGATGTTGAGAACATCTTAAAGAGCCTCGAAGAAGAGAGTAAATTCGGCTTTGTATTGCGCGCTAAGGGTATGCTTCCCGGTGAAGGCAAGGAATGGATCTACTTTGACTATGTACCCGGCGAGATCGATATCAGAGAAGGTGCGCCTCAGTATACCGGCAAGATCTGTGTCATCGGCTCAGAGCTTAAAGAAGACGCTATTAAAGAACTGATCACCAAGTGATAAGGAAGTAATAAAATTGAAATCAGTATTTGTCATAAACGGGTTCTTATCAAGCGGTAAGACCCAGTTCATCAATTATACACTGGCTCAGCCCTATTTCAGGACCAAGGGAACAACTCTTCTCATAGTCTGCGAAGAGGGTGAAGAAGAATATGATGACCGCATTCTTAAGGCTACCAACACCGTTAAGATCGAGATAGAGAATGAGGAGGATATTGAAGCCTCCAAACTCATGGAGCTTGAAAAGAAATACAAGCCCAGCCGTGTTGTAGTCGAATATAACGGAATGTGGAACTACAAAAACTTCAAGCTTCCTTTTGGCTGGAAGTTAGAGCAGCAAATCACGCTCATAGACGCTACAACCTTCGAATTGTACTACACCAATATGAGATCACTGCTTGCGGAAATGATGCGTAAATCAGAGATGATCATCTTTAACCGCGCGGATGATCTGACGGACAAGCTCCCCGGATACAAGCGTAACGTTAAAGCATTGAATCAGTCTGCGGAGATCATTTTCGAAGGCGAAGAGGGTGAGATCAATGCAACTCTTGATGAGGAGCTTCCCTTTGATATCAAGGCTGACACCATCGAGCTTACGGACGATACTTACGGTGCCTTTTATATCGATGCGCTTGACAACATAGACAGATATAAGGACAAGACCATAGTATTTACAGCCTGTGCGATGATACCCGGTGACTATGCCAAAGAAGTATTTGTTCCGGGAAGGTCCATTATGACCTGCTGTGCGGAGGACATCCAGTTCCTAGGCTTCCCCTGCAAGTATGAGAAGTCATCCGAAATAAAGAATCATTCCTGGGTGAAGGTTACCTGTAAGTTAAACAGAGAATATTTCGATGGATATAAAGCAGAGGGCCCGGTGCTTACGGCAATCAAGGTTGAACCCGCCAAGGCACCCAAGAATGAGGTTATTTCTTTCGTATGATACCCTACAATATTAATCAGCTTCTTTTCTTTTTCTTTATATATTGTTTCATCGGTTGGATTATTGAATCAACCTATGTCTCATGGCACGAGCACAAGCTTACGAACCGCGGTTTCATGAGAGGTCCCGTTATCCCGATCTACGGGTGCGGAGCCATGACGCTGCTGCTTGTAAGCTTTCCTTTACTTAAGTGGCCCGTGGCTGTTTTTTTTGCAGGAATGTTTGCGGCCAGCCTCATGGAATACATAACGGGCGCTATTATGGAGGCCGTATTCAAAGTCAGATACTGGGATTACTCTACCGAGAAGTTTAATCTGAACGGATATATATGTTTGTGGACCAGCGTGGTGTGGGGATTATTGTCTCTGGCCTTGAACTATTTTCTCCACAAACCTATTGAAGCTCTCTGTTTTATGCTGACGGACAAGGAGTTAAGGCTCATAACACAGCCTATTGCAGTTTTGTTTATTGTAGATTTAACTTTGTCCTTTAAGGCTGCTTTCGATATCCGTGCAGTCATTGTTTATGCAGAGAAGGCGAAGAATGAGATCCGCCTGCTTCAGAAGCGCATGGATGTGGTCATTGCCTGTGCCGAAGCCGACATGAACGAGCAGAAGGCGAAGATCGCTGCAGGCATCGACAGTATCCAGAACAGTATTTCCGACAGGTTCGAAGATCTTACCAAAGACTTTTACAAGCGTGGTCTGTTCCTTGGAAACCCGACCATAATGTCCCGCAAATTCAAGGATACGGTTGATTCCGTCAAGACCTATGTGGCAGAAAGAAAGCCAAAGAATAAAGATAAGCAGTAAGGATTTTTTTATGCATATAGCTCTAATTTTGATAACCTGGAATGAAATAGAAGGCTGCAAGCATGATGTTCCCCTCATCGATCGGGACAGATTCGACGAGATATTCTGTATCGACGGTGGAAGTACCGACGGAACGGTAGAATATCTTGAAAGTCAGGGAATAAAGGTTTACAGACAGAGCGCCAAAGGGCTTAATCAGGCCTGCAAAGACGGATGCGACCACTGTACGAGTGACGCTTTTGTTTTCTTTCACCCCAAGGGATCCATACCGGTGGAAGATACCTACAGATTCAGGGACTATTTCGAAAAGGGCTACCGTTTCGTAGTTGCTTCCCGCATGATGAAGGGGGCTCACAACGAGGAGGATGACAAGCTCCTAAAGCCCCGTAAATGGTTCGTCCTGGGACTTGGACTTGTGGCTAAGGTTCTTTTTAAAAAAGAGGGCAATACAGTCTGGGATACCCTTCACGGTTTCCGCGGTATGACGGTTGAAGCCTTTAAGTCCTGCGATATTTCCGACATGAGCCCTTCCATAGATATCGAAATGGTCTGCAGGTCATATAAGCTTAAGATAAGCAGGATCGAGTTTCCTACTACTGAACTGCCCCGTCTTTCGGGCGAGAGCCACTTTAAGGCCTGGGCAACCGGCAAGAAACTCATTAAATACGTGTTCTACGAGATAAAGAGAGGCAAAGCTTCCTGATGGAAAGAGTTAAATATCTGATCCTTGGCGCCGGTCCTGCGGGACTTTCTTTGGCCAATCTAATCTTAAGAGGTGACAAGAGCGCCTCTTTCATAGTTCTGGAAAAAGAAAGCGTTCCCGGTGGCCTTTGCCGAAGCGAAGAGGTTGACAATGCTCCCATTGACGTTGCCGGGGGACATTTTCTTGATGTAAGAAGACCTAAGGTCAATGAGTTTCTTTTTACGTTTATGCCTGAAAAAGAATGGGACAGGTACGACAGGGATTCAAGGATCGACATGGGAAGTTATGAGATCGGACATCCCTTTGAAGCCAATATCTGGCAGATGCCTGTGGATTCACAGGTTAAGTACCTTAAGGCAATAGCACTTGCAGGCTGTAATCTGGGCGAAGAAAAGCCTGAAGGCTTTGTGGAATGGATAAGATGGAAACTTGGTGATCTGATCGCGGATGAGTACATGCTTCCCTACAATTCCAAGATGTTTGGTGGCGAGCTTGACAGCCTTGGAACTTACTGGCTTGATAAGCTTCCCAATGTTTCTTTTGAGGATACGCTTTACAGTTGCCTTAATAAACGCCCTTACGGTACTCAGCCCGGGCATGCAAGCTTTTATTACCCGAAGGAGTACGGCTACGGTGAACTGTGGCTCAGAATGGGTAAGGCTCTTGGCGAAAGCTTAAGATGCAGCGTAAGTGTTGAGACAATAGATGTTTCAAACAGAAGAGTAACCTGCTCAGACGGAAGCGAGTACGAAGCAGAAAAGATAATCACCACTATTCCCTGGACTGCCTTCAAGGAGATAAAGGGTGCAGACCCCGATATCATCGCTTCCATCGGTGAACTTAAGCATACAGGCACGGAAATAAAGTATGTAAAGGGGCATCTGGATACAAAGGCTCACTGGATCTATGTTCCGGATCCCGACAAAGCACATCACAGGATTTTGGTCAGACACAATTTCTGCAGGAATTCAGAAGGATACTGGCTTGAAACAAATCTGAACAGAGTTGACGATTCAATAACGGGCGTTTCTTATAAAAATGATTATACTTATCCCTTGAATACAAAGAACAAGCCGGAGATCATGCATGGGCTCCTTACCTACATGCATGACAGAGGTATAACCGGACTTGGACGATGGGGTGAGCACGAGCACTACAATTCCGACAAAACCGTTGAGAGGGCTATGGAAGTATATGAACAAGAATGCAGGTCATAGAATAATAATTCCGATTGTGCATTTTCTTCTGACATTTTTGTTTGAAAGATTTGTTTTTATTTTCAAAGACTACGGGGATATCGTTACCCCCGTAGCCAAATCTTCGGTGATTTCTCTTTCGGGCGAGCGGGTCATGGGCTATGTTATCGCCAAGATCCTTGCCGCATTTCTTATCTTTGCTCTTTGGAAACTTGTTTTTTATATTAAAGACAATATTTCAAAGGCAGCCGTGAAGGGTTTTCTGATCCTCTTTGCGGTTTCTTTTGTCGTGATTCTTGTTTGCTTTCCCGACTGCTTCGGATACGGAGTATACGGGGAGTATAGCGACAATCTCATCACATTTTCCTATGGGCTGCGATTCCTTCCCGAATACTGGCACAGCGCTTATTCAAGCCTTATATATGCCGCATCAATGGAAGTTATCCCGACTCCCTTCGCAATCCCTGTGATTCAGCTAATATTTCTGATCTTCGATCTTGGGTACGTATATTTGCGCGTTACCGGGGAATTTAAGCCTGCGGGTGTAAGAAAGATTTTCTGGATTCTTATCTTCATTCTTCCCGAAAGCTGGTTCCTTCTTACATATGCCTACAGGACCGAAGGCTATGCCGTAGTCTGCATGTTTTTCTTTTCACTGGTGTTGCTTGATATCATAACCGGCCGTAAAAGAAACACATTGGAACTCATAGGAATAGCGGGGCTTGCAGCCTTTCTTTCCGTGTGGCGCACGGAAGGCGTGATTCTTGGTTTCCTTGGAATGGGAATATTGCTTGTGGCAAATTACCGTAAAGAGGCAAAGCGGGCAATCCCTGTTGCTTGTTTCTATATTGTCGCGTTTATACTGATTTCGGTTCCTCAGAAGATAGGAGACATGAAGTATTACGGCTCCGACTATACGATCATCAATTCCTTTGCGGTTGTCAGGAATATCTTTAACAGAGAGGATTCTAACCTTTCTTACCCCGGAGCGACCGAGGATATTGAGGCTATCGAAGCCGTTGTCCCCATTGAGGCTGTCAGGCTATATGGCCTTGAAGGATACAGAAACTATAATGTTCTGATGGGGCATGTGGACATTAACCAGTCGATTCCGGGCTTTGAAGCGGGGAAAATGTATAGCAGTGCATACAGGAGGCTTTGTTTACATAACATCAAAGCCTATGCCCTCACCCAGATAGGTAAACTGAAGGCGGCTGTGAAATTCTCTACCGGCGAATATATTGAAAAAATCCACGGAAACTTTAATCTGTCCAGGGAGTATCCCATGTTTTCTTTTCCTGCCTGGGAATGGGGAGAGGTTGACATAATATCATTCAACCATGTCAGGGGCTGGGCGGAACTTCCAATAAGAAAGCAGATCGGTACCGGTATCATCAGAGGAGTGCGTACCCTAGAGAGTCTCATGCAGAAAACCTACGTGGCAACGCTTATAATAGCCGCTGTCGTGGTTTCATCCGGCATCTGCCTGATCTGCGATTTCATTTCAATTATCCGCAAAAAGAAAAAAGCAAGAATAAATTCCTGCTTTTTTGCTGTCGAACTTGTGCTGTTTATGGAGGCTGCGGCCATATTTGCCGTAATGCCCGCGGGAGTACTTTCTTATTTCAGAGCGGTACTCACCTGCATGTTCTTAGTGCTTTATATACGCTTAACGGCCTTCTCTTCGCAGTATTTGCAACGATAAACCTCGTGCTTAACATCGGTTAATACAAAGATATGCGGAAGCTCCTGCTCGGTGGAAGTAATGCAGCGGGGGTTTTTG
>JAILHY010000202.1 GCA_024695575.1 Lachnospiraceae bacterium | reverse complement strand
ACCCCGGTATCTCCGTATCCCGTGTAGGTGGTAACGCTCAGATCAAGGCAATGAAGAAGGTTGCCGGTACATTAAAGCTTATCTATTCCCAGTACAGAGAGTTGCAGAGTTTCGCTCAGTTCGGTTCCGATCTTGATGCTGATACAAAGGCACGTCTGGATCAGGGTGCGCGTATCGTGGAAGTTCTTAAGCAGAACCAGAACTCTCCTATACCCGTAGAGAAGCAGATCGCCATTATTTATGCCGTAACCAAGAATATGCTTACTTCCGTAGCGGTTGAGGATGTTAAGAGCTTCGAAGCAGGCCTTTACACTTTCCTTGATGCCGATGCAAACGGACAGAAGGCTATGACGGCTATCAGAGAGACCGGTAAACTCGAAGAGGATACCGAAAACGCTCTCAAGACCGCGATCGCTGATTTTACAGATACTTTTCTTAAAAACAAAGTTTAAGGAGTAACAATGGCTGCAAATACTAAAGCTGTTAAGCTGCGAATCAAAAGTGTCCAGAACACTATGCAGATAACCAAAGCCATGGAACTTGTAGCATCCTCCAAACTCCGCAGAGCAAAGGAAAGATCCGAGATCTGCCGCCCCTACTTTAAGGAGCTGTATCAGACACTCTGCGACATAGCCAACGGAAACACTGAGTTTTCTTCCGTCTATGTAAAAGAAAATGACAATGACAGAGTCTGCTATGTTGTAATGGCCGGTGACAGAGGTCTTGCCGGCGGTTACAACTCAAACCTCTTCAAATGTCTTGAGAAGGATGCAAAGGGTAAGGATTACGTGGTTCTTCCCGTAGGTAAAAAGGCTGTTGAGTATTTCAAGCGCCGCAAGGTGGAACTGGTCACCGAGGACTTCGGCGAGATCCAGGGTCTCAATGTGGCTGACTGTTTCGAAATGGCCAATATCCTTTGCCGGGAGTTCAAAGACAAGGGCTTTGGAAGCATCAAGATCGTGTATACCGAATTTGTATCAATGCTTTCACAGGTTCCTCATGCGATCTCCGTTTTACCGCTTTCGGATCTGGACAAAGAACCGGGAATATCCGGTATCAGAAATCTGATATTGTATGAGCCTGATTCCAACGAAGTGTTCGATGCCATAGTTCCCGAGTATCTGGCAGGGGTTTTGTACGGAAGCGTATGCGACAGCCTGGCAAGTGAGCAGGCGGCAAGACGAACCGCCATGGAATCGGCTACCAGCAATGCCGAGGAAATGATAGAGACGCTGAATCTTCACTACAACAGAGCGCGTCAGGCAAGCATCACGCAGGAGATCACCGAGATCGTGGGTGGCGCCGAAGGACTAAACTAAAAAGGAGACGAACCAAATGAGTGATAAACATGTAGGCGAGGTTGTGCAGATTACCGGTCCCGTACTCGATATCAGATTCGGACACGATGAACTGCCCCCTCTTCTCAACGCGATAGAGATCGACCACGAAGGCCGTAAGATCACAGCCGAAGTGGCACAGCAGGTCGGTGACAATACGGTTCGCTGCATTGCCATGAACTCTACAGACGGACTTGTTCGCGGCACCAAGGCAGTTGATACGGGTAACCCCATCATGGTTCCCGTAGGTGAAGCGTGCCTCGGCCGTGTATTCAATCTGCTTGGAGATCCCGTTGATAACCAGCCTGCACCCGTTACCGAAGAGCGCTGGAGCATTCACCGCCCCGCACCTTCATACGAGGAGCAGGCAACCAGTACCGAGATCCTTGAGACAGGTATCAAGGTCGTTGACCTTATCTGCCCCTATGCAAAGGGTGGTAAGATCGGTCTTTTCGGCGGTGCCGGCGTAGGTAAGACGGTTCTTATTCAGGAGCTTATCCACAACGTTGCTACAGAGCACGGCGGATACTCCATCTTCACAGGCGTTGGTGAACGTACCCGTGAAGGTAACGATATGTACAACGAAATGAAGGAGAGCGGCGTTATCGAGAAGACCGCCTTAGTGTACGGTCAGATGAACGAGCCTCCGGGAGCCCGTATGAGAGTAGGTCTTTCCGGACTTACCATGGCTGAATACTTCCGTGATGTGAAGAATCAGGACGTGCTTCTTTTCATAGATAACATTTTCCGTTTCACTCAGGCTGGTTCCGAGGTTTCCACACTTCTCGGACGTATGCCTTCAGCCGTAGGTTATCAGCCTACACTGGCAACGGATATGGGTACTCTTCAGGAGCGTATTACTTCCACGAGAAAGGGTTCCATCACATCCATTCAGGCAGTTTATGTGCCTGCGGATGACTTGACAGACCCTGCTCCCGCAACAACATTTACCCACCTGGACGCTACCACCGTTCTTTCCCGTGATATCGCTTCCATGGGTATTTACCCTGCAGTTGATCCTCTTGATTCAACTTCCCGTATCCTTACTCCCGAAGTAGTGGGACAGGAGCATTACGAAGTAGCCCGCGGTGTTCAGAAGGTGCTTCAGAGATATAAGGAACTTCAGGATATCATCGCCATCATGGGTATGGACGAACTCTCCGAGGAAGACAAGATGACCGTTAACAGAGCCCGTAAGGTTCAGCGTTTCCTGTCACAGTCCTTCTCAGTAGCAGAGCAGTTTACCGGTCTTCCCGGCAAATATGTGCCTCTTAAAGAAACCATTCGCGGATTCAAGATGATCCTTAACGGCGAATGCGACGATATTCCCGAGAGTGCCTTCCTTCTTGTTGGTTCTATCGATGACGTATTTGAGAAAGCAAAGAAGCAGTAAAGGAGGCCGTTTATGAAGACCTTTTCGTTGAGAATAGGTACGCCGGACGGTCTGATGTTCGAAGGAGAAGTGGAAAGGATCAAATGCCGTTCCATGACCGGAGATCTTGCAATTCTGGCGGACCACACCAATTACTGCACGGCTCTTGGAATGGGCGAAGCTACAGTGGTCATGCCTGATGGGGAGCGCAGGACCGCTGCCTGTATCGGCGGAATGATCACCATGCTTAACGGTGACTGCCATTTGCTCGCCACCACCTGGGAGTGGAAGGAAGACATAGATATTGAACGTGCCAAGGCGGCAAAAGAAAAGGCAGAGCAGATGCTTGCCGACAAGAACTTAAGCGATCGCGAGTTAAGACTTGCGGAAGCTAAGCTGCACAGAGCACTGGTGCGTATAGGCGTTAAAGAATAACACAGAGACGGCTCCCTGAAGGGGGCCGTTTTATATTATTCGGACAAGGAGAGACGTATGGATCAATTAATAGCTTATCTCACCCAAAAGGGAACTGATGTGGGGTTAAAACTCCTGCTGGGACTCGCTGTCCTTATAGTGGGTCTTAAGATCTGTAAGTTTATAGTAAACAAAATAGGTAAGGGAAAAGCTTTTTCTAAGCTTGACAAGGGAGCACAGAGCTTTTTAAAGAGCTTTATCAGAATAGCTTTGTACGTGGCGGTAATCTCAAGTACCGCAATGATCTGGGGAATTCCTTCAACGACCTTTGTTACACTATTAACATCGGCCGGAGTAGCCATTGGACTTGCTTTGCAGGGAGCGTTGAGTAACTTTGCCGGAGGCCTTCTCATCCTTCTTTTTCATCCCTTTAAAGTCGGAGATTATATCGACGGAGCAGGGGCATCGGGAACGGTTACTGATATAACGGTGCTTTACACCAAGCTGCTTACCCCTGACAACAAGGTGGTCACAATTCCAAACGGCAGTCTTACCAACGCCACCATTACGGACTATTCCGTTAAACCCAACCGAAGACTTGATCTTACCATCGGAGCCGGTTATGATTCGGACATCGACAAGGTAAAAGAAGTTCTGCTTAAGGTGGCGACGGATCACGAACTGATACTCAAGGATCCCGCACCCTTCGTGGCTGTAAGCAACCACAATGCAAGTTCAGTTGATTATCTTTTCAGGGTATGGGTTAAAAAGGAAGATTACTGGACCGTTAGCTTTGATTGCTGGGAGAGGATAAAGAAAGCCTTTGATGAGAACGGAATCGAGATTCCTTATCAGAAGGTTGACGTAAACATTAAAAAAGAGGCCTGACGGCCTCTTTTTTGAAACTTATTTGTTCTTTAAAAGATCTCTGATCTCAATGAGGAGCTCTTCCTGAGTAGGTCCCTTGGGTGCCTCGGGAGCGGGCTCTTCTTTCTTTTTAAGCTTCTCTGAAGCCTTGGTGAAGGCTCTGGTGATCATAAAGATACAGAATGCAATGATCAGAAAATCGATAACGTTCTGAATGAATGCACCGTACAGAAGCTCGGCTCCGGTGTTTCCGATGGCTACCTTCTGGTCGGTGAAGTTCACACCGCCGGTGATAAGGCCGAGGATCGGCATCAGGATGTCGTTGACAAGGGATGTCACGATCTTTCCGAAGGCTCCGCCGATGATTACGCCGACAGCCATGTCCATTACATTTCCTCTTGCGATAAAAGTTTTAAAATCTTTCCACATAACCTTTCTCCTTTGTATGTAAAATTTTATTGCTCACGACTTAATGTGCGTCCCGCACCATTTTGAGAAAAGAATTGTAATCCCTGATATATTCGCTTTCGATGTAGTGCTCGCTTGCCAGCACCAAAAGAACGGAATCAGGGGAAAAATCATACATTTCCTTCCAGACCATGGGGCCAAGATACAGTCCCATTCGGGGTTTGTCCAGAACTATGACTTCCTGCTTGAAACCGTCGTCTACAAGGACCTTGCTGCTTCCGGATACGTTGATAAGCACAAATTTGGTGTACTTATTGGCGTGATTGCCACGCTTGATATCCGGGTCGGAGCCGTACATGTAGAACACCCTTCGGATGTCAAAAGGCACGTCAAAGCCCGATCCCTCGGCTACCACCAGATTGCCGCGTTCATCGCCGTATTCTTTAAATTCTATAACCTTATATTTATCTTCATTCATAAGTTGATACGTGTAGTGGTCACTTTCCTGTTTTCCTTATCGTTACGTGCTTTATGGTATCATAATTGTTGATAAAAATCTACTTTTTTGGTACAATTAGTCCGACTTTTCACCCCGGTTGTCACAATTGGAGGAAGGATTTTCATGAAGCTTTCGCAGTTGAATTTGTACGGTTATAAGAAGGATGTCTACAACGACTGTAAAGATCTGATCAGAGAGACAAACCTTCATCATATGGAAATCCTTAATCTGAGATTTCTTTTTATCACAGCGGTTTATTTGTTTGTATCCCTGTTTAATACCCTTGGCATGAGTTCGGTGGATGCGCCTTTCTTTGCCGCCTTTCTGGTGGTGGAAGCCGCATTTCAGGTTGCTCTTGTTTGGGCGGACAAATTTGTGGCAAGACATATAGAATTGGCTATATATCTCAATGTTTTCAGTCTTTTGGCCTTCGGTATCGTATGCTCTGCGGCAAGACCTTACATGGCGGCTACCCTGTATCCCGTAATACTTGTGGTAGTGGCTCTTTCTTACGTGGACAGGTATCTGCGAATGATGGGTGCACTGATCTTCGGATCCGTCATTTTCCTTGTGCTTTCGTATATCATCAAACCCGGATCCATTTATCAGCAGGATTTGTTTAACGTTGTCGTGGTATTTCTTCTTTCCACGGCACTTCAGTACACCTTCCAGCACGCACGCATGCGCCAGTTTATAACCTTCATGGAAAGCATCCGTATGCAGCACGAGCTTGAGATCAGCTCATCCTTTGACATTCTTACGGGTTTACTTAACCGGGGAAGATTCTTTAACATGGTGAGAGAGGTTATCAGGCAGGAAACCGGCGAAATGATGGTTCTTGGCATAATTGACCTTGATAAATTCAAAGAGATCAACGACACCCTGGGACATCAGATGGGCGACAAGGTTATACAGATGGCGGGCAATGCCATACGCGTCTGTCTTGGAGAAGACGAGGGAGACAAGTGGGATTATCCTGAAAGAGCGGTAAAAGAAGGCTACAATTTTGCGGGCAGGCTCGGCGGAGACGAGTTTGTCGTGCTTATCAGAAACTTAAAGAATGCAGAAGAAGCTACAACCGTTTTCAACAGGATACTTCGGAAACTGAATGCAGTGCAGTTTGAAGGTCTGGACGGTATCAAGGCGTCCATAGGCGTTGCGGTTGTGAACAAGAACGATCTTGACGTTGATAAGGCTTATTCCAAGGCGGATGCGGCATTATATGCATCCAAGGAATCAGGCAGGAACCGGATCTCCGTTACCGGGGGAGTTTAATTAGTCGTCCTATGAATAAAAAAATAGTATTGTTATCTATCTGCATATTGGCACTTATTCTTTCAGGCTGCGGAAGTAACGCCGACGGACATCGAAGAGTCAGCTGGGAACCGGTTGAGACCCTTAAGATTGCGGTGAGGGACGGGACCTACGCCGATGTTATAGAGAAGAGCCTTGTGGATTTTGAAGAAAAAACGCATATATATTGCGAAGTAGTGCGCCTCGGTGAAGAAGAACTTCATTCTCAGGTCCTTGCGGATGCGAAAGCATCAAGCGGAGAGTACGATCTTTGCATGGTTGACGGCTCGTGGATGGCGGAGTATACTGCTGCAGGAGCATTACTTAATCTGAGCGAATACGGCTATGATCTTGATGAGGATATCATCGAGGCCACCAAGAAGATATGCTATTACGACGGGGATGTGTATCTGGCTCCTTATTACGGGAACGTTACCATTCTTTTGTATAACAAGAGGCTTGCTGCGGCTGCAGGATATCCTGACGGCGTGATACCGAGTCTTCAGGAGCTTTACGACATATGTGAATATGCCAGCAAGCATCGTAATTACGGCTTTATGTACAGGGGGGATACCGCCAGTAACATCGTGGTGGATTTCCTGCCTTTTCTTCTTTCCTACGGCGGATGGGTCGTGGATGAAGACAACAATCCCACAGTTAACACCCAGGAATTCAGGGATGCCATGGCATTTTACCTTCGCCTTATCGAAACGGGCAAGGCCGAATCCAAGGACAATCTTATCCTGGCGATCGTGAATCAGGCGGCTGCCATGGGAGTCGGCTGGCCGGGCTGGTACACTCCCGAGCGAAACGGACAGGCGGATTATGCCGCGATCACCGGTGCGGTGACCAAGACTTCCAAGCGTTACAATGCCAATGTTTACGGTATATGGGCTCTGGGAATTCCAATCAACTGCCCCAACCGAAGTCAGGCGGTCAAAGTATTAAAGCACCTTATGGATCCCGATGTTCAGCTTGCAAGCGTCAAAAACGGCGGAGTGCCCTGCAGATACTCAAGCCTTCAGAATCCGGAAGTCCTTGAGAAATTCCCGCAGTACAAGCCTGTGTGCATGGCACTTGAAGGCGGAGTTTACAGACCTATCATGGTGCACTGGAAAGAGTTTTACACCATTCTCGGATATGAGATGGATCTTATCATAAAGGGCGAGAAGACCATAGACGAGGGATTACGGTCTGCTCAGATGAGACTTGAACAGGAACTGCCCTAGGGGCATGTTTATATATACAATTTAGGATGAGAGGCTTACGAAACATGAATTTTCTGGAAGAACGTATACTTAAGGACGGAGTTGTAAAAGAAGGAAATGTACTGAAGGTAGACAGTTTCCTTAACCACCAGATGGACGTGGAACTCTTTGACAAGATGGGCGAAGAGTACGCCAAGAGATTTGCGGGCAAAAAGATCACCAAGATCCTGACGATAGAAGCTTCGGGTATAGGAATCGCCGCAATCGTTGCACTTCATTTCCACGTACCCGTTGTTTTTGCAAAGAAGACCCAGAGTATCAACCTTGACGGTGAAATGTATACCGCCGAAGTTGAAAGCTTCACTCACAAGAACGTTAATACCATTATCGTTTCAAAGAAATTCCTCGGTCCCGATGACCATGTGCTCATAATCGACGATTTCCTTGCTAACGGCTGTGCTCTTCAGGGCCTTATTCAGATAGTCAAGCAGGCAGGCGCCGAAGTGGCAGGCATCGGTATTGCCATCGAGAAAGGCTTCCAGTCAGGCGGTCGTATAATCCGTAATCTTGGCTATCAATTGGAGTCACTTGCCATCGTTGAGGAAATGGATGCGGCTACCAAAACCGTAAGATTCCGCGAGCAGTAATTAGTAAATTATGGCAATAAACTCTCCTTTTTCAATCCGAAAATTATCAAATTCACATATTGAAAAATTATCGTCATCGGATATAATGCTTGTGTAAATCAAATATGCTGTTTCGATATAAATCAAAAGATACGGTTTTGAAGTCTCTACCCGGATGCCGTAAATGTCCGGACTATCGAAAACATTCTTTTTATCTGTTCGAATCAGCTGCATAAAACTTTAAGGAGAGATTTATGAAAAAGATTGCAGCACTCTTACTCGCGCTTGTAATGGTACTTGGCCTTACCGCATGCGGTGAATCCGGTAGCAAGGCAGGCAACAACAAGATCAAGGCAGGTTTCATTTTCCTGCACGACGAGAACTCCACTTACGACCTTAACTTCATCAACGGTGCTAAGGAAGCTTGCGACAAGCTTGGCATCGAATGCATCATGAAGACCAACATTCCCGAAGGTCAGGAATGTTACGATGCAGCAGTAGACCTCGTAGATGCAGGTTGCACATTCGTATTTGCAGACAGCTTTGGTCATGAAGATTACATGATCGAGGCAGCCAAGGAATATCCCAACGTTCAGTTCTGCCACGCAACAGGTACCAAGGCTCACACCGAGGGACTCAAGAACTATCACAACGCTTTCGCTCGTATCTATGACGGCAGATATCTTGCAGGTATCGCAGCAGGTCTTAAGTTAAACGAGATGATCGCTGATGGCAAGATCACAGCAGATCAGGCTAAGATGGGTTACGTAGGCGCTTACACATATGCAGAGGTTGTCAGCGGTTATACTTCTTTCTTCCTCGGCGCTCGCAGCGTTTGCCCTACCGCTACAATGGAAGTTACCTTCACCGGTTCATGGTATGATGAGACCGCTGAAAAAGAAGGTGCAAACAAGCTCATCGGCAACGGATGCGTACTTGTTTCTCAGCATGCAGACTCCATGGGTGCTCCCACCGCATGTGAGACCGCAGGCGTTCCCAACGTTTCTTACAACGGTTCTACCGCAAGCGTAGCACCTAACACCTTTATCGTTTCTTCACGTATCAACTGGGCTCCTTACATGGAATACGCTCTTAAGGCTACCATGGAAGGCAAAGAGTTCGAAGCTGACTGGACCGGTACTCTTGCTACAGGTTCCGTAATGCTCACAGATCTTGGAACCGCTGCAGCAGCAGGCACCAAGGAAGCAATCGAGCAGGCTAAGAAGGATATCGAAGCTGGTACTCTTCACGTATTCTCAACCGATACCTTTACCGTAAACGGCGAGAAGATCACAAGCTATCAGGCTGACGTTGATACCGATGCAGCTTACACCGGAGACCACGAAGTTATCGTTAACGGTTACTTTGACGAGTCCGGCGAAGGATTCCGTTCAGCTCCTTTCTTCGATCTTCGTATTGACGGAATCACTCTTCTTGATGAGAAGTATTGATAAAAGTTATATATTTTAGTACACTTTTTAAGGGCGGCGCCTCTGCCGCCCTTATGTTGTTGTTTATCGGGAGACGGAAAGTTGGAAAGAACTTCGGCAGTAACACTTAAAAACGTCACCAAGACCTTCGGGCCGGTGGTGGCCAACAACCACGTAAATCTTGATATATACAAGGGTGAGATCCTGGCGCTCCTTGGAGAGAACGGAAGCGGTAAGACCACTCTTATGAATATGCTTGCGGGCATTTACTATCCTGATGAGGGAGAGATTCTGATCAACGGTAAGCCTGCGATCATCACAAGTCCTCGAGATGCCTTCGCTCTCGGTATAGGAATGGTTCATCAGCATTTTAAGCTGGTGGATGTTCTTACTGCGGCCGAGAATACGGTATTGGGCCTTGATGGAAGACTCAATTTAAAAGAAGCATCGGCAAAGATTCGGGAGATCTGCAAAAAGTACGGCTTTGAAGTGGATCCTGACAGGAAAGTCTATGATATGTCCGTATCGGAGAAGCAGACTCTTGAAATAGTCAAAGTTCTTTTCAGGGGTGCGGATATTCTGATACTTGACGAGCCTACTGCGGTTCTTACGCCTCAGGAAACGGACAAACTCTTCGCAGTCCTTCGAAACATGCGTGACGACGGCAAGGCTATCGTTATCATCACTCATAAGATGCACGAGGTTGAGGCTCTTTCCGACCGCGTGGCAGTACTTCGCAAGGGCGAATATGTGGGTGAAATGGTGACTGCTGATACCAATGCCCAGGAAATGACGGACATGATGGTTGGCCGTTCGGTTTCTCTTAACATTGAACGTCCCGATCCCGTTAATCCCAAGCCTCGTATCGAAGTTAAGGGGCTTACGGTTCGCAACAAAGAAGGCATAGTCAAGTTAAAGGACGTTAGCTTTACCGCAAACAGCGGAGAGATCCTTGGTATTGCGGGTATTTCCGGATGTGGTCAGAAGGAACTCCTGGAAGCCATCGCGGGCCTTCAGCCTGCCGAGGCGGGTTCCATCTCTTATATAACGGATGAAGGGGAACATGACGAACTCCTTGGCAAGGATCCTTTAAAGATCGCCGAGATGGGCGTAACTCTTTCTTTTGTACCCGAAGACAGGCTTGGTATGGGCCTTGTTGGAAACATGGACCTTACAGACAATATGATGCTCCGAAGCTTCCGCAAAGGTAAGACAGTGTTTACTGACAGGAAATCCCCCAAGAACCTGGCAGAGACCGTGGTCAATGACCTTGAAGTGGTAACTCCCGGTGTGTCAACTCCCGTTCGCAGACTTTCCGGCGGTAACGTACAGAAGGTCCTTGTAGGACGAGAGATCTCAACTGCGCCCACTGTACTTCTCACTGCATACGCGGTGCGCGGACTTGACATCAACAGTTCATACACGATCTACGATCTTATTAACCAGCAAAAGAAAAAGGGCGTGGCTGTAGTCTTCGTAGGTGAAGACTTAGACGTTCTTTTGGAAATATCCGACAAGATCCTGGTGCTTTGCGGTGGCGAAGTGAGCGGGATAGTGGACGGACGCACAACGGACAAAAATACGGTCGGCATAATGATGACCAGAGTAGGAGGCGGGGATGAAAGCAAATAAAGAACCTTTATTCCACGTGGTCAAGCGAGGCGACGTACCTCCGTCCAAGGCGCTGTGCATTCGTGTTATCTCAATAGTTGTGGCACTTATCGTGTGCGCCCTTGTTACGACCGTACTTACAGGTGACAATCCCATCAGCGTGTACGGAACCATCATCAAGGGAGCCTTCGGAAGTTCCCGTAAGGTATGGATCACGCTGCAGAATACATCCATCCTTCTTATAATCGCACTGGCTCTTACACCTGCATTCAAGATGAAATTCTGGAATATCGGCGGTGAAGGTCAGGTGCTTATCGGAGGACTTTCCAGTGCAGCATGCATGATCTGCCTTGCAGACAAGCTGCCAAACGCTTTGCTGATCATCGTTATGATCATTGCAAGTCTTTGCGCAGGTGCTGTGTGGGGACTGATCCCTGCATTGTTTAAGGCTAAATGGAATACCAACGAAACACTTTCCACCCTTATGATGAACTACATAGCTACACAGCTCGTGGCTTATTTCACCATCGTATGGGAAGTTCCCAAGGGTTCGGGTAAGATCGGTATCATAAACCAGAGTTCACAGATGGGCTGGCTGCCTCAGATCGGAAACAAGTTTCTTTTGCCTATTATAATCGCATTGCTGGTGACTGCGGGAATGCACATTTATCTGTTCTACAGCAAGCACGGTTACGAGATCGCCGTTGTGGGTGAGAGCGAGAATACCGCAAGATACGTAGGTATGAAGGTTAAAAAAGTCATCATCCGCACCATGCTTGTATCCGGTGCCGTATGCGGACTGGCAGGACTCCTTCTTGTGGGCGGTATCAATCATACCGTTACCACCACCATTGCAGGCGGACAGGGATTTACGGCAGTTATGGTTTCCTGGCTTGCCAAATTCAATCCCGTAAACATGATACTCGCAAGCTTCCTTATCGTGCTCCTTGAGCGCGGTGCGGGCGAGATATCAACCACCTTCGGGCTTAATCATTCTTTTGCCGATATACTGACGGGAATAATCCTGTTTTTCATAATCGGCTGCGAATTCTTTATACAATACAAGGTTGTCAGAAACAGAAAGGAGGAAAAGTAAATGTTTGATCTTGCTGCATTTATTCCCCGTGCCGTTGGACAGGGAATCCCCCTTATGTTCGGTGCCACCGGTGAGATAATCACACAGAAATCCGGTAACCTTAACCTTGGTATTCCCGGCGTAATGTACGTGGGTGCCATCAGCGGTGTTATCGGTTCCTTCTTTTACGAGCAGGCTGTGAATGCGGGAACTCCCGAAAGCGGATTCCTTATGATCTTCATTCCCCTTGTATGCTCCCTTATAGGATCATTACTCATGGGATTGCTTTACTGCTTCCTGACGGTATCCTTAAGAGCCAATCAGAACGTTACGGGTCTTGCCATGACTACCTTTGGTGTGGGATTCGGTAACTTCTTCGGCGGCTCCCTTATCAAACTTGCGGGTGCGGATGTTCCTTCCATCGCGCTTTCGAAGACAAGCTCATATTTCAGCAAGTCGCTTCCTTTTGCCGGAAGTCTCGGATGGTTCGGGAAGGTTTTCCTTTCATACGGATTCCTTGCCTACCTTTCAATTGTCATCGCTCTGGCTGCAGGGATAATCATAAAGCACACAAGAGTGGGACTTCATTTAAGAGCAGTGGGCGAGAGCCCTACCACCGCCGATGCTGCCGGAATCAATGTCATTAAATACAAATATTTTGCCACCTGTTTAGGCTGTATGATCGCGGGTCTCGGCGGACTATATTACGTAATGGATTATGCCTGCGGTGTCTGGAGTAACGATGCCTTCGGTGACAGAGGCTGGCTTGCCATTGCCCTTGTAATATTCACAATCTGGAGACCTCATGTTGGTATATTTGCATCCATTCTTTTCGGAGGACTGTACATTCTTTACCTCTACATTCCCGCAGGAATGGACCATATGGAGTACAAGGAACTTTACAAGATGATCCCCTACGTGGTGACACTTATCGTGCTTGTCATTACATCGGTTCGCAACAAACGTGAGAATCAGCCCCCTGCAAGCTTGGGACTTTCATATTTCAGAGAAGAAAGATAAAATAGGATATGAGCAAAATTTCCATTGTGATCCCGGTTTACTACAATGAGGATACACTTGAGCTTCTTTATGAGGATATGAAGTCCAAGATCCTTGACGAACTGGGAGATTATGAGATAGTAATGGTGGATGACGGCTCGGGAGACAATTCCTGGGAGGTCATGAACCGCATAAGAGAACGTGACGATCGTGTCAAGTGTGTTAAGCTTTCCAAGAATTTCGGGGAGCATTCCGCACTTCTGGCAGGCCTGTCGGTTTGTACCGGTGACTGCGCCGTTACCAAGCAGGCGGATCTTCAGGAGGATTCCACCCTCATTCTTCGAATGTACGAAAGCTGGAAGCGCGGCAACAAGGTAGTGCTTGCTGTCAGGAGATCCCGTAAGGAGAATCCGATCAAGGTTTTTTTTGCTAACCGCTATTACTCAATCGTTCGCAGGATGATCAACAAAAACATGCCAAAGGGCGGCTGCGACTGCTACCTTGTCGACCGTAAGGTTATCGAGGTACTTGAGCGCCTGGATGAGAAGAATTCATCCCTCACCCTTCAGGTTATGTGGGTTGGTTTCAAAACAGACATGATAGAGTTTGACAGACTTGACAGAGAAGTGGGCAAATCCCGCTGGACCCTTGCCAAGAAAGTTAAACTTGTAGTGGATTCCGTAATGAGTTTCAGTTACGCTCCCATGCGCATAATGATGGGAGTAGGGCTGGTATTTGATATTCTGGCGTTTATCATGCTCATCGCCGTTATCGTTGAGGCCTGCACCACGGGCACGGGTGTTGACGGCTGGGCAAGCCTTATGTGTGTGATGCTTTTTGGATTCGGCGTTATCATGCTGATGCTCGGTGTCCTTGGGGAATACATCTGGCGGACACTTGATGCAAGCAGGAACCGCCCGCCCTTTATCATCGAGGATGTAAAAGAAAGGGAATCGAATGACACAAAGATTAACGGGTAATATCTTTACCAAAGAGGGTACAATCAAATACGGTACGGCGGAAATTGAGGACGGGAAGATCGTAAGTGTTGACGCTAAGTCAGATTCCCGCGAGGATGCGGAGTACATTCTTCCCGGTCTTACCGATATTCATTCACACGGCTGCATGGCTCATGATACCTGCGATGCGTCCGTGGAAGGCCTTGTAGAGATGGCGAATTTCCAGCTCAGCCAGGGTGTAACGTCATATTTTCCCACTACCATGACCTTCGACGAAGAAAGACTATTAAAGGTTGTGGATGCCGTAAGGGAAGCTTCGATATTGGTTACCAACATCAAGGGAATTTACCTTGAGGGACCCTTTATTTCACCCAACAAGGTGGGAGCTCAGAATCCCAAGTACGTTCAGGCTCCGGATTTCGATATGCTTGTCCGCCTGCAAAAGAAAGCTAACGGACTTATTCGTTTCGTTGCCATAGCACCGGAAGTTAAAGGTGCTGCGGAGTTTATCCGAAAGGTTCGAACAAGCTCCGATCCCGACATTAACAAGATCAAGCTTACAATAGCTCATACAACGGCTGATTATGATACGGCTTACTCGGCAATTACTGAGGGTGCGGATCACATTACCCATTTATATAACGCAATGCCTCCTTACAATCATCGTGAGCCCGGAGTTATCGGTGCGGTGTATGACAGTAAGGCTGTTGCAGAGATGATCTGTGACGGAATACACATTCATCCCGCGGTTATCCGTAATACCTTCAGAACCCTTGGCCCAGACAGGATATGCCTTATCAGCGACAGTTGCGAGGCTGCGGGAATGCCTGACGGATTGTATGAACTTGGCGGTCAGCCCGTTCGCAAAACGGGGAGACGGGCCGTTCTTGATAACAGCGACACCATCGCAGGAAGTGCAAGTACTTTGCTTGACTGCTTAAGATATACGGTATTTTCGGCACATGTTCCCATGGAACAGGCTGTTATTGCAGCCGCTGTCACACCCGCAAGGGAAGCCGGAATGGTTCCTGACGGAGTGATAGTACTTGATAAAGACTTAAAAGGTATAGTACATGAGAGATTTTATTCCTAAAAAGATAAATATGTTCCACCGTGAACCCAAAATGATAGCCCGCGCAGTGGCTCTTGCCTTTGCGGATATCTTTGTTGTGGTCTTCTCCGCTTTCTTTTCCCTGTGGATAAGATTTGATTTCGAGTATAAGAAGGTGGAATTAAAATACATAGAGACCATCGCACAGATGCTTCCCTTTGTTATCATCCTGACAGTGCTTGTGTTCATAGTGTTCAGGCTGTATCAGAGTGTGTGGAAGTATGCAAGCGCCAATGAGCTGATCCAGTCGGCACTTGCGGTCATTACCATAGGCGTGATCCAGTACGCGTCATTCATGCTTTTTCAGATCAAGGTACCCAGGAGCTATTATGTGTTCTTTATGATGTTCCAGGGCGTAGGCACGGTGGGCATCAGATTTTCGTATCGTTTCCTGCGTATACTTAAGTCAAAGCGTCTTTCCAAAAGAAGCGGCGATTTTACTCAGAACGTGATGATAGTCGGTGCGGGAGCTGCCGGAAACAACCTGATGAAAGAGGCTGAATCAAGCCCCTTTGTGACCATGCACATCAAATGTCTTATTGACGACGACAGGGAGCGCCAGGGCAAATACATGCGCGGTATCCCCATCGTAGGTGGCAGAGAGGCTATTCCGAAAGCAGCGGAGATGTACCAGATCGACGAGATTATTATCGCTCTTCCCACAGCAAGCCGTAAGGATATAAAGAAGATAGTCGAGATCTGTAAGGAAACGGGATGTAAGATAAGGATCCTTCCCGGTATATATCAGCTTATAAACGGAGAGGTAAGCATCTCAAAGCTTCGTGAAGTTGAAATTGAGGACCTTCTGGGCAGAGAGCCTGTCAGGATCAATGTGGACGAAGTCGCAGGCTATATCAAAGGCAAGACCGTCATGGTAACCGGTGGCGGAGGGTCTATAGGCTCGGAGCTTTGCAGACAGATCGCAGCTCACGAACGTAAGCGTCTGGTCATCGTGGATATATATGAGAACAACGCATATGACATTCAGCAGGAGCTTCGCAGGAAGTATCCAAAGCTCAACCTTATCGTTCTTATTGCCAGCGTGAGGGATGAGCACAAGCTTGATCAGATATTCAGAAAATATAAGCCGAAGATCGTCTATCATGCGGCTGCACACAAACATGTACCTCTTATGGAAGACAGCCCGGGTGAGGCTATAAAGAACAATGTATTCGGTACATATAATACAGCCAGGATGGCGGATAAGTACGGTGCGGAGAAATTTGTGCTCGTAAGTACCGATAAGGCCGTTAACCCTACAAACATCATGGGTGCCAGCAAGCGTATGTGTGAGATGGTCATCCAGATGATGAACGAGGAATCGGATACTGACTTCGTGGCTGTCAGATTCGGTAACGTTCTCGGAAGCAACGGCTCGGTCATTCCTCTTTTTAAGAAACAGATCCTCGCAGGCGGTCCTGTAACCGTTACGGACCCCGATATCATCAGATACTTTATGACTATCCCTGAGGCGGTTTCTCTTATCCTGCAGGCAGGAGCCTATGCTACGGGGGGAGAGATATTTGTTCTCGACATGGGTGAGCCCGTCAGGATCCTGGATCTGGCCAAGAACCTTATCCAGTTAAGCGGTTATAAGGTTGGCGAGGACATAGAGATCGTATTTACAGGTCTTCGCCCCGGTGAGAAGATGTACGAAGAACTTCTTATGAGCGAAGAAGGTCTGCAGAACACGCAGAACGAACTCATTCACATCGGCAAGCCCATAGATTTCAGTCGCAAGGAGTTTAAGGAGAAGCTTCCACGCCTTAAGGAGATCGCGGAGAATCGTCCCGACCTTGTGAAAGATTATGTAAAAGAAATCGTTTCCACGTATCACCCCTCAAAGTAAGGGAGGTATCCTATGCACAGACTCTACGTCAAGGGTGACATTACCGTATTCTGGGATTCGGACAAGTGTTATCACGCCAAGAAATGCGTGACCGGCTGTCCGGAGGTGTTTAACATCAACAGAAAACCCTGGATTGATCTTAGTCAGGCAGATACTGCCAAGATCTGGAAGACTGTGGAAACCTGCCCTTCGGGTGCTCTTACGTGCACCTATAATCACGATGTATCCGTAAGCTTCGATGAAGAGAACTGTAAAAGTATCGCTGTATGTAATGGACGTACAGTCGGTGAATGTGATTTTGTAAAATCGGGAAGCGGCTGGAATATTTATCACACGGAAGTGAATCCCGAGTTCGGAGGAAGACAGATAGCCAAGCGTCTGGTATTTTCTGTTGTCGAACAGGCTGAACGTCTCGGAGTCAGGATCATCCCGACCTGCTCTTACGCAGCGAAGATACTTAAATAAATATTCTATCCATAAGGAGGTTTTGCACATGTTTGCAAACAGTTTCTGGGCCTTGCTTCCGGCCATCATCGCCATCGCTCTTGCTCTAATAACAAAGGAAGTATACTCATCTTTGTTTATCGGAATAGTTGTGGGCGGACTGCTTTACACCAACTTCAGCTTTACCGGTACCATTCAGCACGTTTTTGTGGATGGCATGATAGGACAGCTCTCAGACAGCTGGAATGTAGGTATTCTTATTTTCCTCGTTGTACTCGGAGCCATGGTCATGCTCATGAACAGAGCCGGCGGATCCGCAGCATTCGGACGCTGGGCTGTAGCTCATGTTAAGACCAAAGCAGGAGCACAGGTTGCAACAATAGTGCTTGGCTGCCTCATTTTCATCGATGACTATTTCAATTGCCTTACCGTAGGTTCGGTTATGAGACCTCTTACGGACAAACACGGTATCTCAAGAGAGAAGCTTGCATACCTTATCGATGCTACCGCTGCTCCCATCTGTATAATAGCCCCAATTTCATCTTGGGCCGCTGCCGTTAACGGATTTGTGGACGGTGTTAACGGACTTACTCTTTTCGTTAAGGCAATTCCTTTTAACTTTTACGCACTTCTTACCATCGCCATGATGTTTACCCTTACATGGGCCAAGTTCGATTTCGGTCCCATGAAACTGGCAGAGCTTGCAGCACATGCCGAGGAACAGCACGGTGACAATACCATAAAAGAACGTTCAAGTATGACAGGTGCCGAAGATCAGCCTACACCTCCCGTTTCCGGAAAAGGACGTGTTATCCACCTTGTTCTTCCCATCTTCCTTTTGATCGTAAGCTGCATAATCGGAATGATCTACACCGGCGGCTTCTTTGACGGAGAGACTTTTGTAGATGCATTTGCTGGTTCAGACGCATCCGTTGGCCTTGTTTACGGATCAGTTATCGCACTTTTGATCACGGTTCTTTTCATGATCGTAACCAGAGTACTCAGCTTCAAGGAATGCATGAACGCAATTCCCGAAGGCTTCAAGAGCATGGTTCCCGCTATCATGATCCTTACTTTTGCATGGACACTTAAAGCTATGACCGATTCTCTCGGCGCTGCAGAATATGTTGCCGGAATCGTTGAGAAGATTGCAGATAATCACGCACTTATGAGCATGATCCCTGCTATTGTGTTTATCATCGGTGCATTCCTTGCTTTTGCAACCGGTACTTCATGGGGAACCTTCGGTATCCTTATCCCTATCGTTGCCAATGTATTCGGTTCTGACATCAACAACACACTTATGATCGTTGCTATTTCGGCCTGCATGGCAGGTGCTGTATGCGGAGACCATTGCTCACCTATTTCCGATACCACCATCATGGCCAGCGCCGGTGCACAGTGTAACCACATTAAACACGTTTCCACCCAGCTTCCTTACGCACTCACAGTTGCTGCGGTATCTGTTGTATGTTACATAATCGCTGGTTTTGTACGTAACTGGATCATTTGTCTTCCGGTTTCCATCGCTCTTATGGTAGTTACTTTGCTTATTATTCGTGCTATTGCCCCCAAGGAGGCTCATGATTGAAAGAACTGGAATACCCCTTCGACTGTGAAGAGCTGATCAAAAAGAAAAAGACATACAGGAAGCAGCTGCTTGCCGACGGAACCACGCGTATCCGTAAAAAGATCGCCATCCTCGGCGGGCAGACTACCCAGAATATCAAACTTATCCTCGAGCTCTTTCTCCTTAACTACGGGATAGAGCCCGAGTTTTACGAAAGCGAGTACAACAAGTACTACGAAGACGGAATGTTTGATAATCCTGAGCTTGAAGCCTTTGCGCCGGATGTCATTTATGTCTGCACCTGCGTACGCAATATCACGGACTTTCCGGCTATGTCAGATTCTAAAGACACGATAGCGAGCTTAAAGAAGGCCTTGACAGACAGATTCGAAGGCCTTTGGCAGTCACTTAAAGAGCGCTACCACTGCGCTATAATCCAGAATAATTTTGAGTACCCTTTCTTTCGCCTGATGGGAAATAAAGATGCGACAGATCCTCACGGAAGGGTAAGATTTGTTAATTCACTGAATGATCATTTCGCAGATTACGCGGCAGAACACGAAAATTTCTATATCTGCGACGTTAATTATATTTCGGCCTGCTACGGGCTTGACAGATGGTCGGATCCCTATTACTGGCACATGTACAAATACGGTGTGGCGGTACCGGCGATCCCGTTACTATCTTTTAACGTAGCCAATATCATCAAGTCCATGTTCGGGCATAACAAGAAGGTCCTTAACCTGGATCTTGACAATACCCTTTGGGGCGGTATCGTGGGAGACGACGGAGCCGACAACATTGAGATCGGTCAGGAAACCCCCATGGCCCAGGTATACAGCGAGTTTCAAGAGTATGTTAAGCTTCACGAACAGCTGGGAGTTGTGCTCACCGTCAATTCCAAGAATGACGAAGAAAACGCACGCTCGGGCTTTAAACGTCCCGACAGTGTCCTTAAGGAATCGGATTTCGTAAGCTTTAAGGCAAACTGGGATCCAAAGAGTCATAATCTTTCGGCGACGGCAGCAGAGCTGTCTCTTCTTCCGGAGAGTTTTGTTTTTGTGGATGATAATCCTGCGGAACGGGCAATTATCGAAAGCAGCTTTGCGGGAACTGCGGTACCCGAAATGACCGAACCTGAGCACTATATCAATGTACTTGATAAATCCGGTTTCTTTGAGGTGACGGGCCTTTCCACAGACGACCTTAAAAGAAACGAGATGTACGCCGAGAACGCCAAAAGGCAGGCGCTTCAGGCTTCTTTTACCGATTACGGCGAGTACCTTAAATCCCTTGATATGAAGGCAGAGATACAGAACTTTGTACCCCTTTACATGTCGAGGATCGCTCAGCTTACAAACAAGAGCAATCAGTTTAACCTTACCACAAGGCGTTACAGCCAGGCGGACATCGGGGCCATGGCAGCGGACCCTGCGTATCTCACGCTCTACGGAAAACTTGCGGACAAGTTTGGTGACAATGGTGTCGTAAGTGTGGTAATAGGAAAGATTGATAAAGCGAATAAAGATCTTCACATCGATCTTTGGCTCATGAGCTGCAGAGTTTTGAAGCGAGACATGGAATTTGCCATGATGGATGAGCTTGTGAAGCGGTGTCAGGCACTTGGCATCTGCAGGATTATAGGTTATTATTATCCTACGGCGAAGAACGGTATGGTTAAGAATTTCTTTGAGCTTCAGGGTTTTACCAAGACTTCGGAGGACGAAGAAGGCAACACCGTGTGGGAGTTTACGATACCGGCCGATTATCACAGGAAACAATCCGTTATCGAGGTTAACGGTGAACAGGGTGAATGACCTTGACAGATGAGAGAGATAAACAGGTTCTTGATAACCTGCGTAAAAGAATCTTTATTACAGGATATAAAGGCGGGATGGCTCACTTGGCATCCTGCTTTTCTTGTGTTGATATGATTTATGCCCTGTATCATAAGGGTCTGGTAAGATATAAAGCAGGGGAACCAAAGTGGCCAGACAGAGACCGCTTTATCCTTAGCAAAGGCCACGGCGGACTTGCATTGTATGCAGTATTGCTTGAAGAAGGGCTTATCACGGAGGAGATGTTTTCTTCGTACCTTACGGAAGATTCCCTTATAGGCGGGGAGCCTTGCATGAGGGATTGCGAGTACATAGAGGCGACTACCGGATCTCTTGGACACGGACTGTCTATGGGGCTTGGTATTGCCATGGCGCTTAAGCTTGATAAAAGTCCTGCCAAAGTATATGTAATGCTTGGAGACGGGGAATTGCAGGAAGGTACGGCCTGGGAAGCGGTTATGACGGCACCTTCTTTTGGCCTTGATAATTTCATTGCGATCCTCGACCGAAACAGGATCCAGAAAATGGATTTCGTCGAGAAGGTCATGGGGGATCCCAAATGGCGTGACAAATTCGAGAGCTTCGGCTGGAACGTGCTTGAAACCGACGGTCATGACGTGGAAGCTTTCGCGAATACTGTCAGGAAAGCAGGAGAGATGTCCGGACCCGTTTTGGTAATCGCCGATACGGTTAAGGGCAAGGGCGTATCCATAATGGAAAATAATCCGAACTGGCACTTTAAGCTTCCGGGAAAGAAGGAACTGAAGGTCTTTAAGGAAGAGCTTAACATTTCTGACAGTGAACTGGAGTAAAGGATGAACAGTGCATATATATCCAAACTGATGGAACTTGCCGAATCGGATCAGCGGGTCATACATATGCTTGCGGACAGCGGGACAGGGTATGACGAGCTGTTTCGCCGCAATTTCCCTGACCGGATATTTAATTTCGGTATCGGAGAAGAAAACATGGTGGCAGCGGCAGCGGGAATGGCATCCTGCGGGAAGATCCCCTTTGTGTTTACTGCGGGGGCATTTCTTGCGTACAGATCCATGGAGTTTATCAGAGATGACGTTTGCTTTCAGAACCTAAACGTTAAGGTCGTGGGCATGGGAAGCGGACTTTCCTGGAGTTCTCTCGGTCCTACCCATCATACAACGGAAGACATTGCGGTTCTTCGTTCCATTCCGAATCTCATGATCTTAAGCCCTGCCACACCGATACAGGTGCGGGACTGCGTTGAGAGAGCCTACAGACACGAAGGTCCTGTATACATCCGTATCGGGATGAACCGGGAAAAGGAATATTTTGAGGAAACTTATTCCAATCCAGCGGGAAACAATGATATACTGACAAATGGCGATGACATTTCGCTGTTTACAACGGGAAGTATCCTTGAGGAAGCCTGCAAAGCCGTGGAAATACTGGCTGGAGAAGGCATTAGCGTTGAGGTTATCAATGTTTCCTCCATCAAGCCCTTTAATGATG
>JAILHY010000175.1 GCA_024695575.1 Lachnospiraceae bacterium | reverse complement strand
TATTATCCTTAAGCCTAACATATACATCCGTAGGGCCCAGAGACTCCATATCAAGATGAATAAAAGCACTTACCTCGGAATCACCATCCGCCAAAGAGCGCTTATTCTTGTATACGTACAGTTCACTGCCCGTATTGCCGGATTGACCTCTGAAGGGAATCTGCACATAGGGCACGAAATTGTTAAGCGAGTTCATAAACTGAAGGTTATCTGAAAGATTACGTACAGTCTGCGTTACGGGCGAGTCCTTACCCACATTATCAGTAAGCGCTGTAAGGAGTTTGGTCGACTGACTGAATAACCGGTCATAAAGATCTCTCACTTCTCTCTTGTCTGAGATCTGCTCATCATCTAAAGCCCACTGAGATGATAAGGTCCTGTTTAAAAGTTCCTTAAAGCCCGCAGGCAATTTGATAGCGTGAGCATTATCCGTCAGTTCAGCCTGTTCAGTTAATGCGGAAACAGTTTCTCTGTTAAGTGAAACCACGCCTTCTCTTAAATCCTTAACAGCAGTCTTAAAAACTGTTACGGGATCATATTCCATAGCTTCGCCTTCAGCAAGCTCAATTAAGCCCTTCCCTCCGTCAAAGCCTTTAAACTCGGAGGCTAACTTAATTACCTCCTCCTTTGAAAATGAAATATCCGAAGCGGGAGTTTCCTTAAAAGAATCTGCAAAATCCACAAGAGAATCGACTATTCCAAGACTTCCCTTAGGTGACAATAAATCCGTCCCTGTCTGCTGAAGTGTCTGTGTCGCCACTCCCTCATCCAAAGAATTGCTTATCGGAAGTTTTTCCGACATATCGGCATTGACCAAGGTCTGCCCATTCACAGTTTCCTGCGTGATGACAGACTCAAGCTCATTATTGATCTCATTTATGATAGAGTCTCCGATCTTTGAAAAAGCCTCGGAAACCGAATTCTCCATGTTAAGATATGCCTCATACTGCTCATAATTGGCATTGGATGCGGGTATGCCCATCTTTTGAAGATCTGTAATATACTTGACCGGCACATCGGGAAACATTGCAACATCCCTGTAGGCCTTGACAAGAGAATTACGATCAACAGGATTCCCATATTCCATGTTACGGGCAACCATTTCCATGGTACGGTCATTTACAGGCAGTCCTGCCTGCTTGATCGCAGACAAAGCCGTAGCTTCACTTGCCATATTATGATACAGGGGACGAAGGGAAACATGATTATCTGAACTTTTGTTGACTTCAAAAAGTGCCGTGGAACCTTCGGCAAGCGTGACACCGTCAGCAACCTCTGCATTGATCATAACGTTATCTCCCGTCATGATCTGAAGAAGTCCGTCTTTCTGTGACATTACCTTGCCTACGATGGTTTCGCCGTTAGAAAGCGAATCCAAAAGGGACATAAGTGCCTTGGTATTGGCATCGGCAGCGACTCCCGACTGTGAATAAAGAGAGTTTATCGAATTGTCGGCGGGCTGTCTGTTGATAAGTCCGCTTAGAAAATTAATCGGTAATCCTGCCATATATAAACCTACAAA
Source organism: Lachnospiraceae bacterium (assembly GCA_024695575.1). Taxonomy (GTDB): domain Bacteria; phylum Bacillota; class Clostridia; order Lachnospirales; family Lachnospiraceae; genus UBA1258. Next base: position 4,003 of record JAILHY010000175.1, on the reverse strand, counting down.
TGTATGAATGTAGTTCTGTGTATCGGAGTCATACCAAGCTTACGAAGTCCTTCCATGTGGGCTGCCGTACCGTAACCCTTATTGGAAGCAAAATCATAGCCGGGGTATTGCTTGTCATATTCGACCATAAGCCTATCTCTGTATACCTTGGCTACAATACTTGCCGCAGCAATGGACACGCTCTTGGCATCGCCCTTAATGATAGGTACCTGTTTGATATCTACACTGGGAATAGTAACGGCATCGTTCAAAAGCACATCAGGCTTAACCGTTAATTTGGATATGGCCTGACGCATGGCCTCATACGTAGCCTGAAGAATATTGATCTCATCTATCCTGTCTGACTCAACTATGCCGATCCCGACGGAAACTGCACCTTCCATAATGACGTCATAGAGTTCGTCACGCTTCTTGTGGGTAAGCTTCTTTGAATCGTTAAGATAAAGGATCTGACAATCCTTCGGCAATATGACTGCACCTGCGACAACAGGTCCTGCAAGAGGGCCTCTGCCAACCTCGTCTATACCGCAAACATAACCCAAGTGCTCATATTCACGTTCGTATGCTTTGAGCTTCTCGGTACGCTCCAGTTCCTTAAGATATTTATCGTACTTTTTGTCCTTGGGATTAACGTCCATTAGGGTATTATCTCCGATGTTTAATAAATCCGATCTCATTAAGGGGCCAGATACGAACCCATGCTTTACCTATTATCTCGTCTTTGGTAACCTTGCCAACGCTGCTTGATCTTGAATCGATGGAATTGTTTCGATTGTCACCAAGGACAAAATACTCATTAAGGCCAAGGTAAATGTCTTCGTTGGCGATACCGGGTTCATCGATAACCTGAAGTCCGTAATCCTCCTTCAGAATCTCATCGTTGATATATATGTTACCTTCGTAATCGATACGGACAGTCTCTCCGGGAAGTCCGATTATACGCTTGATATAGTTCTTCTTCTCAGGGTTGTTACGAGGAGGAAAGACAACAACATCAAAGCGCTCCGGTTCATGAACCCTGTAACTAATCTTATCCATGATAAGATTGTCACCGTCATACAATGTAGGATTCATGGAATCTCCTATAACCTCGGTTCTCTGACCTACAAACTTAATGATTATAAACGATAACGCAAGAATAAAAAGAACATATAAACTTGTGCTTAATATCTCTTTAGCTTTACTACTCATGGTCTCTCCAATGTGATCAGACCTATTCTTCCACTGCGAAAATCATCCAAAACGATGCCTGCAGTTTTAAAATAGTCGACCTCTCCTCCTTTTTTAAGGCAGCCGCGGTTCTTTGCTATGTGATCAAGCATGCGCGACTGAGGTGTTGAGAATGCAGCTTCTGATTCAGAATCCACCACATCCGCTGTTATCTTATATCTGTCCTCAAGAAATTTAGGATAATCTCTGTATAAAGCAACAAGAAGATCTCCGGCAAGTTCCTCCGTAACAAGGATCTCATCATTGATGGATCCAAGATAAGCAAGCCTCCGACCCACTTCCTGATCTTCGAACTTGGGCCAAAGTATACCGGGGGTATCCAGAAGTTCAAGCTCTTTATTGACCATGATCCACTGTTTGCCCTTGGTAACGCCGGGTTTGTTACCTGTAGTTGCAACATTCTTGCCCACAAAGGCGTTGATAAACGTTGACTTACCTACGTTGGGTATTCCCACAACCATAGCCTTAAGGGAGGAATTAACTATTCCCTTAGCCCTGTCCTTAGCTATCTTGGCAGCACATGCATTATTAACAGCAGTCATTATCCCTTTAAGCCCGTTCTTCCCCTTGGAATCAAGCAACACTGCCTGAATACCCTTCGAAATAAAATAAGCTTTCCATTTTTCGTTAAGGGCTTTATCCGAAAGATCGGATTTGTTAAGGATGATGACTCTTCCCTTACCCTTACCCAGTCTGTCGATATCGGGATTACGGGATGAAAGGGGCGCTCTGGCATCAACAATCTCAATAACAAGATCAACAAGCCGAATATTCTCTTCCATCATGATCCTGGCCTTATTCATGTGGCCGGGATACCAGTTTATTGCATTACGACTAATATCTCTATCCATATTATTTGACAAATCCCATGTTCTCAAGCCTGTCGGATAGTTTAAACCAAACCTTGCCTATAATGAATGACGACTTGATCGCTCCTATATTACCTGACCTTGAATCCTCCGAGAAATTCCGGTTGTCACCAAGTACAAAATACTCATCCTTGCCAAGCTCAACATCAGTTTCGGCTATACCGGGATCGGCAATTTTGTCATATGTACCTTTCTCGGAAAGCCTCTCATCGTTGATATAAATATATCCGTCGGAAATACGAACCTTCTCCCCCGGCATTCCTATCACTCTTTTAACGTAATAGTGGGAATTCTCATTACCGTTTGGAAGAAAAGCTATAACGTCTCCGCGCTTAGGCTCCGAAATCTGGTATATAAGTCGGTTGATCATTATCTGCTGATTGGCAAAAAGCCCCGGTTCCATAGCATTACCTATAACATTGGTCCTGAACCCGAAGGCATACATGATCGCGATAGCGGCAAAGATTGGCAGAAAAATCCAGAATGCCCATGTGGAAAGTTCTTTAATAACTTTCGCATGGTTGGTCTTTTTACGTTTGCGTCTGAAATCTAGTCCTCTGCGTTTCATTCTCTGTCTAACGATACACTCCGATTATATATAACCACTCGAATAATAATACCACGAAAACAGAGTACGCAACAATACACTTAATAAAGAATTAAACTGTAAAACTTTCCATGGCGGAATAAACCAGATCCATGGAAAAGCCCTTACGATAGAAATATCCGAGGAGCTTCTGTCTCTCCTCGTATGTCTCAGAACCGGTAAAGCCCTTCTTAACAAGGGTATGATGAATTACAGAAAGTTCATCAGTCTTGTCGGATTCACCGTCAAGATTACCGTAAACAGCAGCAAAAGCATCGTCAATCGTATTGCTTGAAATACCCTTGGAAATAAGCTTGGATCTGATAATCTTGGGATTAAGACGCTTACGCTCCTGCTCTATGAAGGAAACGGCATAGTGACTGTCGTTAATATACCCGTACTGCTTAACGTAATCAAGAGCCTGATCGACTATGTCAGAAGGATAACCGCCTTCTGTAAGCTTGAGTCGAAGCTTATACTCGGTATAATCACGAGTTTTAAGCAAGTTCATGGCACGAAGCTTGGCTCGCTTGGGAAGAACAGACTCCTTGATCTGTCTGTAGGTCTCCTCGGAGAGATCTCCGACTCCTTTGATCTTAAGAAGTCGGAGTTCACCTTTGTACATTATCAGGCGCTCACCTGTATCCAGAATAAGCGCATCCCTGTTACTTGCAACAGGCTCTATTGCATCAATCCGCATCCTTGGATGCTCCTGCAGACTGAAGATTATAATGTTCCCTGACCTTAGCGTCGATCTCCGCAAGAATCTCGGGATTGTCCTTGAGATACTGCTTGGCATTGTCACGACCCTGACCGATTTTGTTACCGTTGTAAGCAAACCACGCGCCGCTCTTGTTGATAACATCGGCACCTACTGCGAGATCAAGGACATCGCCGGCATAAGAAATTCCTTCGCCGAACATGATATCAAACTCAGCCTCTTTAAAGGGAGGTGCGATCTTGTTCTTAACGACTTTGACTCTTGTGCGGTTACCGACTACCTCACCGTTGACTTTAAGAGATTCAATGCGCCTTACATCAAGACGTACCGATGAATAGAACTTAAGTGCACGACCACCGGTAGTTGTCTCGGGGTTACCGAACATAACACCAACCTTCTCACGAAGCTGGTTGATAAATACAACAGTACAATTGGAACGGCTGATGGCTGCGGTAAGTTTACGAAGAGCCTGTGACATAAGCCGTGCCTGAAGACCCACATGAGAATCACCCATATCACCGTCAATCTCAGCCTTGGGTACAAGTGCCGCAACAGAGTCAACGATAACGATATCGATAGCGCCGGATCTGACCATTG
>JAILHY010000133.1 GCA_024695575.1 Lachnospiraceae bacterium | reverse complement strand
AGAGAGGAAGTTAAGAAATGAGAAAGTTTAAAGCTGCATTAGTTGCAACTTTAGTTGCGACAATGCTTTTTGGTTGTGGAAAAGCGAGTGACGAAGCTGTTGTGGGGATCAGCGTTGAGAAGCTTGAGGATGTTCCTAAAGTAAAGACTGATGAGCGGGAGGAACTGGTATTAAAGGCTCTTCCCGGTAACAACTGCGGCGGATGCGGATATCCCGGCTGTGCCGGACTTGCAGCTGCTATAGTAAAGGGCGAAGCACCCGTCAACCAGTGTCCCGTGGGAGGAGCCAAGGTTGCGGCAGAGATTGCCGGCATCATGGGAACGGAAGCAGGCGAATCTGTTAGGAAGGTTGCATTCGTTGCCTGCCACGCTACCTGTGAGGACGTGACACTTGATTACGACTATTACGGAGTAACGGACTGTCGTATGTTAAGCTTTGTTCCAAACGGTGGTCCCAAATCCTGTAATCAGGGATGTCTTGGATACGGAACCTGCGTGAGTGTCTGCCAGTTCGGAGCCATTCATGTTGAGAACGGGGTAGCAGTTGTTGACAGAGACAAGTGCGTTGCATGCGGTAAATGTGTTTCCGTTTGTCCCAAGCACCTTATCTCCCTTATTCCTTACAATGCCAAGTATACGGTTGCCTGCTCCAACACGGAGAAGGGTGCCGTTACCACCAAACAGTGTAAGGTGGGCTGTGTAGGCTGTTCACTCTGCGTACGCAACTGCCCGAATGAGGCTGTTAAGGTAGAGAATTTCAATGCGGTGATCGATTATGACGCCTGCAAAAACTGCGGTGTCTGCGCGGAGAAATGTCCTCGCAAGATCATTACCGCACAGTATTAAAGAGGTTTTGACATGAAATTATACGACTATGACGATACGGGTAAATCAAAGACTCTTGCCGGGATCCTGTGTATCACCGCAATAGTTGCCGTTGTCGTTATAGTCGTTTTTGTTAACCGTGATTCTTTCAGGAAACAAAGCACCGACTCAAGTTTCTCCGCAAAGATCAGCGAGATCAAGGAACGGGCCGAAAGTTCGGTTTCTTTTTCGATTGATGACACAAGCCATCTGACGGTGAGTGATCTTGATTTCTATGATATGTACAAAGAATCCGACAATAAGGACGGAGCGGAAAACACGGAAAGTACGGCATCAGTATCGACTTCGGGCGAGGTAAGCGAGGAAGCGACGGATGAATCCACGGACGGAAAGCATACTCTCGTCAGATACGATGACGGAACGGAAGAGTGGGTCGCCATCAGCCAGTATTATCCTAAGCACGAATATGATTTCACCAATCTTGTGAACCAGTCGGGCAAGATGAAATACTTCGAAGGTGATAAATGCGTCAGCACCTACGGCGTGGAGATCACCAAAGATCAGGGATATGTGGACTTTAACAAAGTCAAGAAGTCAGGCGCGGGATTTGTAATGCTCCGCGTGGGAGCGAGGGGCTACCAGACGGGGCAGATCACTCTTGACGATTATTTTGCGGACAATCTTAAGCGCGCAAGCGACGCGGGACTTGATATCGGAGTTTACTTTCTTTCTCAGGCCGTAACGGAAGAAGAAGCCATTGAGGAAGCAAACACCGTGATCGAAGCCCTGGGGGAGTACAAGCTTCGTTTCCCCATAGCCTATGTAATGCAGTATGCAAAGGGAGATACCGCCAGAGTTGAAGGCGTTTCCAAGAAAGATAAGACGACCATAGCAAGAGCCTTCCTAAACACCGTAAAAGAAAAGGGATTCATTCCCATGATCTACGGCACCAAGGCATGGCTTATAAAGAATGTGGATCTTACGCTCCTTGTAAAGGAATATGATACCTGGCTTTCTCAGCCCGAGTACGATATGCCCGATTATCCTTACCGCTTTACCATGTGGCGCTACACTACGGAAGGAAGCGTGGACGGTATAGTGGGAAGTGTTAATATGGATATCTGTTTTGTGGATTATACGCTTAAATGACAGATCTTGTCACTGATCCGGACATTTGTGTAGATATCGGCATATTCCTTGGCGCTGATGCCTTCCACATAGTTTTGCATAAAGTCTTTTTTGAATCCGTTTTTTGTAAGGATATCAGCCGCCTTGTTGTATGCAATGGCGGCTTCTTTTTCGGTTTTATATACACCTACCACGTAGTTTGAACGTAAGTGGATAATAGCTTTGTATTCGGTCTTTAACAGGCTGTCTATGCGGCGAACTCCGTGGTACCTGTTGATTATCTCAATATTCTCACGTCTGTAGTCAAGCTCATCCTCGTTTATAAAAAGAAAATCTCTCCCGGGAACGGCGAAACTCATGATCCCGAAATGTTCCTTTAAACCGGTCTGCATCCCGTATTCCGCAATAAAGAAGCGACTTCCCCTTTCCATGATCTTGTGACCCGAAAAATAAAACAGATCGTCAAGATCGAAGCGAAGAGCACGCTCCGGACTTAACCAGTAGGTAAATTCACGCTTGGAAAGATAAATGGGCGTAGAAAAATAGATCCCGTTATCCCGAAGATTAATGATGGATACGTACTTTTCAAAAAGAAGGGGACAGGATTTGGGATAGGATGGAATATCTGCCTTTCCGTTTAACAGATCGGTGGCGAAATTATAAGCATTCTCGGCCTTGATACGGGTAGAATAGCTTCCGAGGCTTATATGTTTTCTTTTGCAGGTAAGACTTGCACGGAAATTAGCGCGGCCGTTCTTTAATTTGTCTTCATATACGCCTGTGGACATGACAATATCATAACAAAGAATCAAAGCCTTGTCATCATAAATGGGATTATTTGAACAGGTGCAGTTGCGCAGTGATATTTTTGTGATATAATACTTTATTATCCCTTATTATGGGTAACGATGTTCTTTATTCCTGGAGGCTGCCATGAAAAAGTTAGAAGAATATGTGAGAAGCATACCGGACTTTCCCGAACCCGGGATCATTTTCAGAGATATCACAAGCGTGTTACAGGATGCGGACGGACTGCATCTTGCGATAGATACCATGCAGGACCTTATCAAGGACATGGATTTTGATGTGGTTGTAGGCCCTGAGTCCCGCGGATTCATCTTCGGAACTCCTTTGGCATACATTAATCACAAGCCTTTTGTTCTTATCAGAAAGAAGGGCAAGCTTCCCTGCGAGACGGTTGCCAAGTCCTATGACCTTGAATACGGACAGGCTACGATCGAGATCCACAAGGATGCCATCAAGCCCGGACAGAAGGTTCTTATCGTTGATGACCTTATTGCCACCGGCGGTACCACCAAGGCTATGATCGAACTTATCGAGGAACTTGGCGGCAAGGTAAGCGGCGTTGTTGTGCTTATGGAGCTGGCAGGTCTTAAGGGACGTGACAAGCTCGATGGTGTGGAGCTTAAATCCGCCATAATATATCCCGGCAAATAAGAGGCAGACTATGGACGATTCTGTTATGGATACCGAATCCCAACAGAACAGTGTGACCGAAGAATTCAAGCTTGTCATGGATGATGGCAGGATTGAATCGCTTGGTGAATTCATAAGTCCCGAAGAGCTCTTCGCGGACCTTATTAGTCGTGTCAGAAAATACCACCCTTCCGATGATATTTCCCTTATCGAGAAGGCATACAAGATAGCTGACGAGGCTCATCACGGGCAGGTACGTAAATCCGGCGAGCCTTATATTATCCATCCACTTTACGTATCAATCATCCTTGCGGATCTGGAGCTTGACAAAGAAACCATCTGCGCGGGTATTTTACATGACGTGGTGGAGGATACCATCCTTACCAAAGAAGAGATAGAGGCGGAATTCGGTGCGGACGTTGCACTGCTTGTTGACGGCGTTACCAAGTTAAAGCAGCTGCAGATGCCTGACAAACAGCCCTCCGGAATATCTCAGGACAAAGAAAAGGACGATCTTCAGGCAGAGAACCTCCGTAAGATGTTCCTTGCCATGGCGCGAGATATAAGAGTCATTCTTATTAAGCTTGCCGATCGCCTTCACAATATGCGAACCCTTGGTCACATGGCACCCGAGAAGCAACAGCGTATTGCAAGAGAGACTCTTGATATCTATGCGCCCATAGCCGACAGACTCGGTATCAGTAAGATCAAGGTCGAACTGGACGATCTTTCCTTAAAGTATCTTGAGCCCGAGGCTTACAAGGAACTCACCCGTTTGATAGCAGCCCGCAAGAGTGAGAGAGAGCGTTATATCCAGCAGATAGTCAATGAGGTTTCTTCTCACATCAAAGGCGCAGGGATCAAAGCAAAGATCGACGGACGTGTTAAACATTTCTTCAGCATTTACAAGAAGATGGTCAACCAGAACAAGACCATCGATCAGATATATGACCTTTTTGCGGTACGTATTATAGTTGATTCCGTCAGAGACTGTTATGCGGCCCTTGGTATAATCCACGAGATCTACAAGCCCATCCCCGGGCGTTTCAAGGATTATATCGCCATGCCCAAGCCCAATATGTATCAGTCGCTGCATACCACTCTGATCGGTTCATCCGGACAGCCTTTCGAGATACAGATCCGTACCGAAGAGATGCACAAGGCCGCTGAGTACGGTATCGCCGCTCACTGGAAATACAAGGAGGCAGCCGACGGCAAGAAGGTTCCCGAGCAGGAAGAAGAAAAACTCACCTGGCTTCGTCAGATCTTGGAATGGCAGAGAGATCTTGCGGACAACAGCGAGTTTATGGACATGCTCAAGTCGGACCTTGACCTGTTTTCCGATTCCGTATACTGTTTTACTCCCACGGGAGATGTTAAGAACCTTCCCGCAGGAAGTACACCCATAGATTTCGCCTACAGCATACACTCGGCAGTAGGTAACAAGATGGTGGGCGCAAGGGTCAACGGACAGCTTGTGACCATCGATTATGTGATCAACAACGGAGACCGGGTAGAGATCATCACTTCCCAGAACTCCAAGGGCCCTTCAAGGGATTGGCTCAACATAGTCAAATCCACCCAGGCCAAGAACAAGATCAATCAGTGGTTTAAGAGTGAGTTTAAGGACGATAACATATCACGCGGTAAGGAAGCATTTCTTTCTTACTGTAAGACTCACGCCATCACTCCTTCGGATATATTGACCCCTGAATATACCGGTAATATCATGCAGAAATACGGTTTCAGGGACTGGGATTCCGTATATGCCGCCATCGGTCACGGAGGACTCAAGGAAGGCCAGATAATCAACAAGATGCTTGAATATCTGGAAGCCGAAAAGAAGGAGAACATGACCAATGCGGAGGTGGAGGAAGCTGTCAATGAGGCGGCCCGCAAGATCATCCGTACCCATTCTTCACAGAGCGGTATCGTGGTCAAGGGAATCCATGACGTTGCAGTCAGATTCAGTAAGTGCTGTTCTCCCGTACCCGGGGATGAGATCGTAGGCTTTGTTACCAGAGGCCGCGGTGTTTCCATCCACAGAACGGACTGTATCAATATGCTTTCTTTGCCTGAAATAGAGCGAGGAAGGCTTATCGATGCCGAGTGGCAACAGGAGGAAGGCACTCCCGGCAAGTATCCTGCGGAGATACGCATTTTTGCCAACAACAGAACGGGACTTCTTGCTGATATATCCAAGATAATCACCGAGAACAACATAAGCATTATTTCACTTAATACAAGAGTCAACAAACAGGGTCTTGCAACTCTTACCATTTCCTTTGAGATCGAGGGAAGAGAAGCTTTGTCGCGCCTTGTAGAGAAATTAAGGAATGTTGAGAGCGTTATAGATATAGAGAGGACCAGAGGATGAGCGAAGTAAAGATCGGCAGGATAACACTGGGACAGTACATGACCAACTGTTATTTCCTTTATCGTGAAGGATCTTCCGATACCATCATCATCGATCCTGCGGATTCGGGCGCATATTTATACGATAAGCTGAAAGAAAAAGGCTTTGAGATTAAAGCCATCCTTCTTACCCACGGTCATTTTGATCATATTTTCGGCGTGGAAGACATTGTTAAGAAGGCGGGAGTCAAGGTTTACGCCGCAAAGGCCGAAGAGGCGCTGCTTTCGGATTCTTCTTTGAATGTATCCGCAGGTGTGGGACGTCCCGTTACCGTGCATCCGGATGTGTTCCTTAATGACGGCGAGGAGCTTAATCTCTGCGACATTGACATTAAAGTAATCTTTACCCCGGGTCACACTGCCGGAAGCTGCTGCTTTTATATCGAGGAAGCAGGATTTCTTATCGCCGGAGATACCCTTTTTGAAGGAAGCGTTGGGCGGACGGATCTTCCCACCGGAAGTACCCGCATCATGATGGATTCCATCAAAGACAAGCTCATGGCACTTCCCGATGATACCAAGGTCTATCCGGGACATGGCGGAAGTACCACCATTGGTTTTGAAAGAGTGAACAATCCGTTTTTATAGATAATGATAACAGTCACCATTAATCAGGCTAAATTTGAATATGACATACATTCTCTTGTGAAGGCTTTTTACCCTTCGGAGGATGTAAAGGTTACAACCGAACAGAGCATTGCTTCCGGGGACGCCACGGTGTTCTCGGTTTTGTATGAAAAGGAAAGGTTTTCTTTTTCAAAGGCAGGCAGTGAGTATAGCTTAACCATGGAGGTGCCCGAGGGTGCCGACAGGATCACTGAGAAGAACATCGTTAAGAGGCTTGTTTATACAGCACTTTCCGATCTGACCGGCAAGGCCCTTGAGTGGGGTGACTTAACGGGAATAAGGCCCACCAAGATAGCGAGGAAACTCCTTGATGAAGGTAAGTCCGCGGATGAGATCCTCAGATATATGAAGGAAACTTATCTCGTAGGAGACAAAAAAGGCCACCTTGCCATCGATATAGCAACGAGAGAGCGGGAGATACTAAAGCCTCTTCATATTAAGGGTGGCGGATACAGCATGTATATAGGCATTCCGTTTTGCCCGTCTACCTGCCTTTACTGTTCTTTTACCTCAAACCCGATCGCGGCCTTTGCTGACAGAGTGCCGCTGTTCGTTGAAGCACTCATGAAGGAGATAAGGGCAGTCGGAGCCATGCGAAAGGGCAAGATCCTTGACAGCCTCTATATAGGCGGAGGAACACCAACATCCCTTGAAGCGGCAGATCTTGAACGGATCCTTGAGTGTGTTTCGGAGAATTTTGATACAGCGAATCTGCTTGAATATACCGTGGAAGCGGGACGACCGGATTCCATTACCGAAGCGAAGCTTAAAGTCCTTAAGAAATACGGTGTCACGAGGATAAGCGTCAATCCTCAGACCATGAACGACAAGACTCTTAAGTTCATCGGACGACACCATACCTCGGCGGATGTGATCAACGCATTTAATATGGCAAGAGCCGAGGGCTTTGACAACATAAACACAGACATAATCCTGGGACTTCCGGGAGAGGGCGAAGCGGAGGTAAGGCACACCATCGACGAACTTTCTAAGCTTAAGCCCGATTCTTTAACGGTCCATTCTCTCGCAATCAAGCGTGCTTCGGCTTTGTACGAGCGCATAGAGGAAGTCGGATACGACTGTCTTGTGAACACGGATGCCACCATGGAGATTGCGGCAGAGGGAGCAAGGAAGCTTTCTATGAAGCCCTATTACCTCTACAGGCAAAAGAACATGGCCGGCAATTATGAAAACACGGGCTACGCAAGAGAAGGAGCCTACGGGATATACAATATCCTGATAATGGAGGAGCTTGAATCCATAGCAGCCCTTGGACCGGGAAGCGTTTCCAAAGTTCTTACAAAAGAAGGAAAGCTCGTCCGGGACGATAACGTCAAAGATGTGATGAATTACATTGAAAGAATATATGAAATGATAGAAAGAAAGCGCGAACTGTTTGCGCTGGAATGAGGTATGAAATGGCACTTGTAAAAAAGCCGGTTACCGGCATGAAGGAAATAATGCCCAGGGAAATGGAGATCAGGGCATATGTACAGGGAATAATCAGGGAGACTTATTCTTCTTTCGGTTTTACTCCCATCGAAACTCCCTGCCTTGAGGATATCAACAATCTTTGCAGTAAGCAGGGCGGAGAGAACGAGAAGCTTATATTCAAGGTGCTTAAAAGAGGCGAAAAGCTCAATCTTGAAACCGCCAAGTCCGAAGCTGATCTTACGGACATGGGATTAAGATACGATCTTACCGTTCCTCTTGTAAGATTCTACTCAAATAATGCCAACGATCTTCCGGTACCCTTTAAGGCACTTCAGATGGGCAACGTATGGCGTGCGGATCGTCCCCAGCGTGGCAGATATCGCCAGTTTATGCAGTGTGACATAGATATTTTCGGCGAGTCAAGCAATATGGCGGAGATAGAGCTGATCCTTGCCACAACCACTACTCTTGGAAAGATCGGATTTAAGAATTTTGAGATCCGCATCAACGACAGACGCTTACTTAAGGCCATGAGCGATTATGCGGGATTTGATCCCGACAAGTTTGACAATGTCTGCATCATCCTTGACAAGCTTGATAAGATCGGCCTTGACGGCGTTAAGGCTGAGCTTGTGAGCGAAGGTTTTGAAGCTGCTTCGGTTGATAAGTACTGTGCTCTCTTTGATGGAACCGAAGGTTCACTTGAGGGCCTTTCAAAGATCCGCGCTACTCTGGGAGATTCACTTGATGAAGCCGTAAGCACCAATCTTTCCGAGATCATTTCAAGCGTTGAATCTGTAAAAGAAGCTGATTTCAAGATGGTATTCGATCCTACCCTTGTTCGCGGTATGGGATATTATACCGGCACCATTTTCGAGATAGCAATCCCTGAATTCGGCGGATCATGCGGCGGTGGCGGAAGATACGACAAGATGGTGGGCAACTTCACCGGTACCGATGTACCCGCATGCGGTTTCTCCATCGGATTTGAAAGAATAGTACTTCTTTTGCTTGAAAGCAACTTCCGGATCCCCGGCAAGGGCGAAAAGGCCGCATACCTTGTAGATAAGGACATGCCCAAGGAGCTCTTTGCAAAGATCTTAAAGGAAGCTATGGAGGAAAGAAAGGCAGGAAAGACAGTCCTTGTTTCCAAGATGAACAAGAACAAGAAATTCCAGAAAGAAAAGCTTTCCGCAGAAGGCTACACCGAGTTTAAGGAGTTTTACGCAGACTCTTACAAGGGTTGACCGATGCACAAGGTTAAGGTTTATATCCTTGATACGGACGGACTTGATTACGAGAGCCTGTACGACAGATTCTTTTACCTGATAGAAAGTGACAGAAGGGACAGGATAGTTAAATGCGCGTCCCGGGGTTCAAAGGCGATGCTTCTTTATACGGGAGCAATGCTTTCTAAGGTTCTTGATGGTTACGGGGTTACTTCCTCTGATATTGACAGGGACGAACATGGAAAGCCCTTTATAAAGGGTCGGAATGATCTGTTTATCAATCTGTCGCATTCGGGAAACCTCATTACACTTGCCGTGAGTGATGCGCCGGTGGGAGTCGATGTTCAGAAACCGGTAAAAGCAAAAGATTCGTTGATCGACAGGATCGCTTCCAAAGAGGAACGGGAAGAATGCGGGAAGCTCATAGAAGACCGCTTTAACCTGTTCTGGGCCGTGAAGGAAAGCTACGCCAAGCTTACAGGCGAGGGAATAGGGCTTGATTTTAAGAAAATAAAGATGTCTATCAAAGGCGAAGCGCCGGAGGAACACGAGATATTCGAAATTATTCCGACCGACGGTACATTAAATGACAGGCCGGCCTACGGAAATGCGTTTTATATATGCGACACGTTCCCTTGTGTCGTTACCATGTTTGAAGAGTTTACGATTGAGCAGGAAATGCTCGTTTTATAGTACGAAAGGAGTTTTCAATTGGACAGTGACAGTGTCATACAACTGATCATCCTGATCATCCTTCTGTTGTTATCCTCATTCTTTTCCGCGTCGGAGACTGCCCTTGTGTCTCTTGGAAGAGTGAAGGTTCGTGCCCTTGTGGAAGAGGGTCGCA
>JAILHY010000132.1 GCA_024695575.1 Lachnospiraceae bacterium | reverse complement strand
CCTGCTCGGGAGGTGCTATCACCTCGGCGCCGCAGGAGTTACAAAGGTAAACCGGCAGGTTTTCGGCTGATTCATCCGTAACGCTGCCATTGAGGCTGTTAAAGTCAAAGCCTGTGAATTCGCTTTCCAGTGCAGTTGCTCCTTCGCCGATGATCTCTTCCGTATGACAGTAGTCACAGATGAGCTTGCCTGCTTCGGGGTCAAAGCGAAGGGTGCCGCCGCAGTTTTTACACTTTTGTTCAACAACGATCTTTTCGTTTTCCACGTCTGTCTCCGATCTTTTAGGGTACGTCGTAAATTAAACCATTTCTCTAACATTTTACAGCAATTGCGTGACAGTTTCAACAAGTCGGATTTGAAGCGGTTTTGTTTCAGATTAATTGGCTACCATAGTTATTGATTTCACGTCAGAAGCAGACTCGGAAATGAAAGGGCTGTACCGGGTAATTCTCCGCCTCGGTACTAGGCGAGGTATTTTCGAGCCGAAGTAGTTGAGCAGATTTCACGAAGTGGAATCTGTCGAAACCAAATGGACGACGAGTCCATTTGCCGTTAGGAGCAAGGAGATTAGCGGAAGCGTGCCCGGGACAACCCTTTCATTTTCGAGGATGCGTATAATAGGAACCATAGTAAGTTAAACCATAAGATAACATAGCATCCGCAGGTACAAAAAAAGACCCGGTCAAACGACCGGGCCTTGATGACGCGTGCGCAAAAGGATTCGAACCCTCGACCTTCTGGTCCGTAGCCAGACGCTCTATCCAGCTGAGCTATGCGCACATGCAGTGCCGAACTTCGGCACCAAATGATATTATCACAGTACTACGTGGATGTCAACAGGTTTTTATTCCGCCAACTTAAAGTTGATGGATGCAATGAGTCTCGTACCTCCATTGCTGCCTGCTTTTATCTCCAGGCGACCCTTCATAAGTTCAAGGATACACTTACTGATTATAAAGCCCGTACCTGCGGTAGATACCGCTTCTGCGTCAGTAGATCCTTCCGAGAAGAAAAGATCAAAGACACCTGACATACTCTTTTCATCAAGCTTTAATGTATCGCCTTCTATGGTAACTTCAAAATGGCCTCTGCCGGCCAATGTGCCTATTTCCTTGCACTTTATTGAAAGACTGCTTCCCTCTGCAGAAAGATCTGCGGCATAATCCTCTAACCTTCTGATGACGGAATAAAATCTGGTGCGGTCTCCGATCACCACATCATGGGTAACATCCGCATTATAGGACAAAGTGATCTTCTTTTCTTTTGCCTTGTCACTAAGTGCTTCTACCGACTCGTGGATCACATCCTTAAATCCGAAGGTATCCTCCGAAAACTCGATGTCTCCGCTTTCAATGGTGCTGATATCCAGTATATCGTTTATGAGTACCGACATTTTTTCCGTAGACTTTAATATCTCAGCTGCTTCTTCTTTTACATCCGCACAGGTATCGGCCTCGGATACCACCATGCTTGCATGTCCGGAAATCTCGTTAAGAGGCATGAGCAGTTCTTTCGACACGTTGGAAAGAAATACATTCTTGGCTTTATTGGCGTTTTCTGCCTTCTTGAGAGCTTCTTTTACCATCGAGCCGCTGTCGTTCTTTTCACGGATCTCCGCATCCACATCTGCAAAGCCGACAACAAGCCTGGTGTTGGAGCCTTCGCACTTTGTTACCTTCATTTCATAGAAATTGGGCTTGCCGTTTCTGTCGCCAAGATAAACGTAAGTATAATAGTCGCGGTTTAAAAGCTTGTTTTTGAGATTATCACGGGACAGTTCCTTAATGAACTCATCCTTGTAGGAAGGATCGACTATCTTGTCGCAATAAGTCTGAACATACCATTCATAGGAATGCTGCTCTGAGTATTCTTTGCCCATGTAATGCATGATTCGGTCATTAAGAGAAAGAAAACTGATCTCTCCGGTCACAAGATCGATATAATAAGCAGCGTTGAAGTTTGAGCAAAGAGACTTAATGATGTGAACCTGGTTCATGCTTGATTCTTTCATCATGCGTCCGCTCTTTTGGAAATGTTCGCTGAACTTTTTGCTCTGAACGGTCATATAAAAGTTCATGCAAAGAGTAGCGGTCATTGCGATAACAGCCCAAAGTCCGACGGTGTTAAATGCAACCCGATTGTCCTCATAAGCCACAAACAGCGCAACAAGGAAAATGGTAAGTGCCCAGAGGATGAACCCCGTCACTAATGCAATGGTCCTGAAAATACCCATGGCACGGCCGTGAGCGGCAAGATCGTTAGTGGCTCCTTCTGTTGGACCGCCGTTTGTTATAAACGGATCGTTTTCTTTTGATTTACTATCAATAAAAAAATCTGTAGGCTTACTCACAGTTTCGCTTCTCCCCCATGTTGAATAAAAGCATCTCTTACCAATATAACACACAATAGTTAAAAATAAAAAAGTTATAAACGGCTTAATAAATCTTTTATAATATTTGTTAGCACTCACTCTTGACGAGTGCTAACAGCAGGTGTATAACATAATCATCAGGAGCGATGATCCTGATAAAAACGAAAACAACACACTTACATATAAGGAGGTAACTATTATGTTCATGCCCAGCTTATTCGATGAATTCTTTTTTGATGCACCCAAGGCTCCCAGAAGGCCCGAGATACCCCAGATAATGAAGACCGATGTCAAGGAAAGCGAAAACGGCTACGATCTTGAGATCGAACTTCCCGGTTACAAGAAGGATGACCTTCAGCTTGAGTTAAAGGACGGATACCTTAACATCTCCGCTACCAGCAAGCGTAACACAGATGAAAAGGACAACAAGGGCCAGTACATCCGCAGAGAGCGTTATGTCGGCACAAGTTCAAGAAGCTTCTATGTAGGCGAAGAAGTGACCGAGAACGATATCAAGGCACGCTTCGAAGACGGTATCCTGAATGTGTTTGTGCCTAAGAAAGAGGCTCAGCCTAAGGTTCCCGAAAGCAAGTACATTGCAATTGAATGATATTGAAGTACTCCAGTGAGTTTGGGACAGAAAACCTCCGCAAGTCGGAGGTTTTCTTTTATTTAAGATCCTTCGCTGCGCTCAGGATGACATACCCTTTATCCGCCTGGTGAGCTCTACGCCTCCGAGGATGAGCCAGGTTGCCGCAAGGATCGCAAGTAAAGCCTTGCTGGCTGCGGGTAAGGGAGCATCGGTTTCTTTGTCACTTACCGTACTTACGATGTTTCGGTCGAGCCTGTAAAGGGCTTTCGTATCTTCAAAAAGATAGTCAATGTAGGCTTCGTCTACGGTCTTGCCGCGTCGGGCGGCCTTGGCAGCGCCTTCGATCAGCTCTCCCGCTGCATTTCGAAGGGAAGTGGATCCATTAAAAGGAGGCGCCGTAAAAGTATTGTCTATATTATCAAGAAGAACCTTCGCAGCGTCGATCTTGACTCTGTAATAATAGTCGTTATCTTCGCCGGCTCTGGCCAGATAATCCCTGTATTCATCACTGTTTAAAGCCTTGTCCGTAACAGGAAGATAGCCTTCCGTCGACGAATAGGACAGTTGTACCTCATTTGTGAGCATAAACTGCATAAAGAGCCAGGAAGCAAGGACTTCACCGGGATCTTCTTTGTTAAAGAGGCAAAGGGACGGACCCTGGGAAATCATCTTGGGGTGAGCGGGATCGTACTGAGGGATGGGGCGCACCACAATCTCAAAGTCTACCATCTGGTCTTCGGAAATATCTGCGTGGGTAGCCTTAGACCCCATCCAGGTGGCACCTGCGGTGGAATCTATGGCAAATATGCACTGTCCCGCATTAAGGAAGTTACCGGGATAGCTTGATATCTTGAAGGTGGAAAAAGAACGGTCCCCGGCATGATCCGCAACTGTCTTGAGGATCTTTCTTGTTTCATCGTTAAAAAGAAGGACTTCACCCTCGGGCGTACAGTACCCTGCGTCTAGCTGCTTAAGCATCTGGATCATCATGTTGTCGGTAGACTTGTAGATAAAGGGTATAAGCACCTTCTGCCCGTTCACGATGAAGTTACCCTCTGAATCCTGAGCCATTGCCTTTTCCGAAACTTCCCAGATAAAATTCCAGGTGATATCATCAGGAATCTCATAACCGAGGGCGTTGATCATGTCCTTGTTCATATAAAGGGCTTCCGTTGATCTGACGTAGGGAACTGCGTAGTATCTGCCGTTTAAGATACATTCATCAAGGAATTCCGCTTTCATTTCGCTAAGGGTAGGGCCGTCAAACTTAACGCTACTGCCCCCAAGTCCGTAAGAAGGATCCTTAAAGAGCTCATCAAGAGGCACTACCACGTTGGTCCCGGTCATATAAGTCGCGATATGATCAGGATAGGTGACGCACACATTGGGCGGCGTCCCGGTGGAAATATTTGTGATAACATCGTTATAGATCTTGCCGTAGTCTGAATACATACGGACATTA
>JAILHY010000125.1 GCA_024695575.1 Lachnospiraceae bacterium | reverse complement strand
CCCCTCCATTCCTTCTTCCAGTTCAGACCTTTTTCCTCCAAGATATGCGCGAAGCTCTCAGCGAGTTCTTCACGATATTCATTCTTGTTCTGCGGTCTGCTGCTCATCTGCTATCGCCTCCAATTCCTCTTCAGTTAAGGTTTCTTCGTCAATAAATACGATTTCTTTCTTCATCGGTCTTCCCCCACGGCCTTTTTAGGCTTTTCCATAGTGAGTTTTATTGGCTTATCGGCACCGGGAACCTTGGAATCCTCCTGAAGGATCTTTAAAACGGAAGGCTTTCCCTGCCGGGCTCCCTCCTTCCCGGATTTCTCCGGATTGGTTTTATTCTGATCCTTCTGAACGGAGTCATATTCGAGGGTTACTTCCTCGCCGCCCTTTTCATAGGACTGGATAGCAGCATCGCTGATTTTATCGCGAAGCCCCTTAGTAAGAGGGAATGCGTCATCCTTGTAGATTGCCTTACCATCTTCACCAACCTCGTTGGATTTGTGATGAGGCATATTTACGAACAGACCGTTTTTGCCCTGAACTACTGAAAGATTCTTTACGACAAATGCGTTGTCGATAGTAAGGTTTACGTGCGCCTTTACTGCGGAATCGGGATCCGCGTTTTCAAATGCTTTTACTGAAATGTACATAGTTTTTCCTCCAAAAGAATAGGCTGCCCTTTCGGACAGCCCATAATAAATGTGTTGTTTGATTGTTACGACTGAACGAACCTGATAAGCAATGCGTTCAGATCTTCCATGTTTGCTATCATCCATGTTACGCCGAACAGAACGATCAGGCAGAAGGCTTCAATGCCTCCGCATATTGCCACATCGCTCCAGCGGGACTTTGTGAGCATCACGATAAGGATTATTCCCACGAGAAGCATGAACGGTCCCACAACATAACAGGAGATATGAGTTGCTGCCTTTGCAATAAGGCATACGAGCCAGATAAGAGCTATAACCAGCAGTGCTATTAACTTAAACGGGATCTTCATCAGTTTCATCGTTGTCGCCCCTTTCACGATAGTTTATGCGTTACTGTAAACATTATAAGATCCCGCAAAAGTATCAGGCAAGGATGTCAACGCTTCCGCACAAAATATTTTAAATATTTTTTCTGTGATATTTACAGAATCGCCGCCAGCCTTTCCATGATCTCGTTCGCCATGTTCCAAAGCCTGTCCTGCCTGCGCTTGATATCATCGATATCTGATTTAAAGATATCTCCGCTTTCGTTAGCCTTCTTTGCGTACTGGTTTATGTTATTACTGCAGTATCTAAGCAATCTTACCAGCTCCTTGACATCACTAAGATCAAGATTCACTACGAAACCGTCTATAGCCATCTTCCGCATATATGCGCTCATGTTACGGATTCCGGCCTCGTCCATTCTCCGCCTGATCTTATCGATATCGGATTGCTTAAGACGCATGTGGATGTCTCTGTTGTATTCCCTCATCAGAGCACCCGCTCCTCTCCATCAGTATAAAGGATCCTGGGAGAAGGCTTTGCAGGAGGCGGTACCTGAATGCTCTTTTCATATTCCTTACGGATTTCTTCAACAAGAGATTTCTTCTCTTCTTTTGCGCCGCTTACGCTGCCTTCGGCCTCATCCGGCAGATTGTTGATGATCCCGTCAAAGGAATTATCATTCTGCTCCACATAATCTTCTACCGAGCGCAGGTAGTTGTCGTGACGAACCTTTTCCTGCGGTGCTTCCTTATCGCGATTAAGCTTCCTAAGGACAGCAAAATCGGAGTCAGAATTAAGAGAAGCCTCTTCGGTCTGAATCCTTTCAAGTTCACGTTCTTCATTCATGCTTTCTCCTTTCCTTAGAGAACAGAGCAATCACTGAAAATACAAGCGCTCACTCTGTCGTTTTCCATGTCTTCTATTTCCATCAGGATCTCGCACTGCCTGAGCTGTTCGGCAGCCCAACTGAGATCTTCCTGCTTGGGTTTTACTTCAAAGCTTTCGCTCCGAAGATTATGCACCGGCGTATGCCTTTTCTTTGAAAAGATCCCCGGCTTCAAATGAGTCTTACTCATCGCTCTCATCCTCCCTCTTATCGGGAACGTCTGCCATTTCGGTATCGTCATCATCATCGTCCCAGTCATCGGGATCCATTTCAGTGGTATCGGATACGGTGGTTTTCTGCTTTTTCTTGATGACCTTCATGTAAAAGGCTCCGCCGATTCCTACGATCACGATAACAACTACAATCAGCACAGATGAGTTTGGAAGTTTCACCGGATCGGCCTTGTCGGGATTATCAGGCTTAACCTCAGCCTCACTTGGAGTAGGCCGCCCGGCATCACTTTCCTTAAGAGCTTCTTCTTCGGCCGCAAGCGCCGCCTTTTTCTCTTCAAGCGCTGCCTTTCTTTCCTCGTAAGCGGTGTTTTCCTCTTCTTCCATATAGGCAAGAAGATCTGCCACATCCACCTGATTCAGAAAATGTACTGTTTCGTTGCCGCTGTCATCACGGTCTATGATTATATAAAAGTACTGGCCGCCCTTTGTCTGGACCGTAATGAACTGCTTTCCGGCCTGTGAGGGTGAACCATAATCATCAATAAGGTCCATATTTCCATCAGGTGTCAGAGGACCAAACTGTTCAGTATCCTCAAGCTCTTCCGAGTCTTCTTTTTCTTTAGGATCTTCTGAAACAGGTTCCTCCCTGGGATCCTCAAATACCGGATCTACCTCTACAAGATTTCCGTCCTCATCGTAACGGTAAACCCTGATCTCTTCGTCTTCAGCATCCTCTTCCCATATATCAGCATCCTCAGGAAGCTCATCCTCGCTGATAAGATCATTCGGATCGATATCTGCGACATCCGCCGCATCATAGACCTCTTCCGCAAACGCAACAGTGGGAATGCTCATAGAAAGCATCCCCACTGCGAGAACAACCGTAATACCGGTCTTAATCAGTTTCTTCATCGTTTGTATCATCCTCCGTTTCCTCGTTTTTGCTGTTGATAGCATCAAGCTTCTCAGCTCCGTTCATGCCAATAAGCGCCGCAAGCTGTTCGGGTGTCATCCTGGCCTCATGAACAAGATCATGGATTGCCGTGTTTTCTTCTTCCCTGCACTTACGTTCAAGGTCACGGATCTTGTTATCCATCTCGACACGCTTATCTTTCATCTTTTTAAGTTCGGCTCTGTATTTGTTGAGCCTTGTAAAATCTGCCATTTATGCCTCCTTAAAATAAATGAGCCTTCTCGCCCTTTGTCTGGTTTAGGTACTCATAAAGCTCCAGATCATCGGCGGAAAGCCCAAGATTGTTGATCACGTTATCAAGGCCGTTATTGACCATCTTTGCAGTAAGGATCGTGTATGTGTAAGGAACCTGCACATAATAAGTATAAGGAACATAATGCGAGCCAATGGCTACACCATCCTCATCATAGTCATACACCAGGCTGTATCCGGTTCGCCGCTCTGTCCTGTACCTCGTTTCGGACTGAGATGTTACCGTGAAGGTGTACTGTGCATCGAAAAGGTTTGTAAGTGAACCCTGTACATCCGCTCTGGTGAAATCCTGATGGATCACAGTAAGAACGGATGCAAGATGCCAGGCATTATGTCCGATAGTTCCATAATCCGTACGGTATTCATCGTAACCGGGATACAGGCTTTCCACGCTATTCATCTTTGTCCGTAAAGCGGCTTCCTTAGCCTGATAATCCGTCTCAGCGCCCCATATATCAGCATCCTCTGCCGTATATGTAGCCGAAACGCTTCCGCCCGACACACCGCCAAATATCATGCCGCAGGAATTAAGGGTGCTCATGAATGCAAGCAGAATGATGATTACCAAAGCACCAAGGATTGTTTCAACCGGATGCTCCGCAATAAATTCTGTTATTTTCTGCATTGCAGCACTTACCGCACTGCCGGTATCCTCAGCAGCCTTCTTTCCTGCTTTGGCACCTTTTTTACCGGCTGTCTTAGCACCCTTCTGTGCTTCCCTGGCTTTCTTGGCGTAATCACGCTTGATCTTGTCCTTTTGAAGTTTCTTTGATTCGGCCTTTTT
>JAILHY010000047.1 GCA_024695575.1 Lachnospiraceae bacterium | reverse complement strand
AGTTATGGGTCGATTGAATGGTAAACTGGCAATCGTGACCGGAGCGAATTCCGGGATGGGTATGGCTACAGTTGAGGCACTGGCAGATGAAGGCGCAAGGGTCATCATGCTTTGCAGGAGCGAAAAGCGCGGCAGGGAGGCTCTTGCAAAACTATCGGAAAAGAAGGAACGTCAGCTTGAGCTGATGCTTTGTGACCTGGGTGATTATGCTTCTATCCGTTCTTTTGCTGCCGGGGTTAAAGAAAAATATAAGAGAATAGACATTCTTGTTAATAATGCAGGCTTCATTGCTTTAGACAGGCAGGAGACAAAAGAAGGTCTTGAGAGACAGTTTGGGATAAACCACATCGGACATTTTCTTTTGACTACAGAGCTGCTCGACCTGATGGGAGAGGGCTCAAGGATTGTAAATGTTGCGTCCGGTGCCCACAAGGTTGGGAAGATCCATTTTGATGATATAAACCTGACTAAGGGCTTTAATGTGATCAAGGCTTATTCCCAGAGTAAGCTTGCAAACGTTCTTTTTACAAGGGAACTGGCAAAGCGTGTAAAAGAAAGAGGCATTACCGTGAATTGCTGTCATCCGGGTGCGGTAGCTACCAATATGGGAGTTGACCGCGAAACGGGCTTTGGCAAGACAATTACGGGAATTCTTAGACCGTTCTTCCTGACACCTGCGGAAGGTGCCCGAACAGCAATCTATTTAGCTACGGATGAGTCGGTAAAGGATATTTCGGGAGAATACTTCTATAAGTGCAGGATCGCAAAATCGTCGAAACGGTCAAAGGACCCGGAACTGGCAAAGCGGCTTTATGAGTTGAGTGAACAGCTCGTCAGTGCAAACGAGTGATTTGATGAGGTAGGACAGATGTTTAAACTGTTTTCAAGAAAATCGGCACCAACGCCTGCATATGATTATGATCCGGAAAAAGAAAAACCGATCATTCGAGCTTCTATCTGCAACGGCGAGCAAGTGGCAGGTTTTAAAGACAGAGAAACCGGCGAGTTTCACGAGGTCATGCTGATCCGTGACAATCAGGATCTGACGGAATTCAAACATGCCTATGGGCTTGAGCGGGTAGATAAGGAATATTGAGGATGGAATCAATACTTATAAATGAAACTATTAAAACTTGGCATTTATAGATTTTTGGCGGTTTTCAAGGCCTTGCTGAGGATGATGAAAATCTTCGATTATTCTTTGCGATTATGGGGTTCCGATCGAAGTCAACCAGCATGTCCTTTGGATCTCCTTCTTCTATTAAAGGCTAGAACAAGCGGTAAGCACACAAGAAGGTGAGGTTTTATCATGTACGGAGCAATTTTAGGAGATATCATCGGAAGCAGATTTGAGTTTGACAGAGGCGGCAAAACCAAGAAGTTTGAACTTCTGACGGAGGAGGATTGTTTTACCGACGATTCGGTTATGACGGTGGCAGTTGCCGATGCCCTGATGGCAGCAGGCGTGAACGCATCGGTGGATAATATTGAAAAAGAATGTATAAAGGCCATGAAATACTGGGGCCGCATCTATCCTAATGCAGGATATGGCGGCAGATTCTGGGGATGGCTGTTTGGCGGACAGGAGGGTGCTTATGGAAGCTATGGAAATGGCTCTGCCATGAGGGTTTCCGCAGCCGGCTGGCTCTATGATTCGGTAGAAAGAACACGTGAAGTAGCCAGGGCAACAGCCAACGTGACCCACAATCATCCGGAAGGGTTGAAAGGTGCTGAATGCACAGCTGCAGTGATCTATCTTGCCCGTACCGGATCTACCAAGGAAGAGATTGCCTCTTACGTGGAGCGGGAGTTCGGGTATGACTTCTCAGAAACCCTCGATGATATGAGGCGTAGGCACGAGCATGTTGAGTCCTGTATGGATTCTTTGCCCAAGGCTCTTAGGAGTTTCTTTGATGGCACATCCTATGAAGACACGGTTCGCAATGCAGTTTCTCTTGGCGGAGATACAGATACGCTTGCAGCCATCGCAGGCGCAATGGCTGAGGGCTTTTATGGCGTGCCACAGGAATTGAAGGATCGTGGAGACGAGTTCCTCGAGTCTGACATGATTGGAGTGATAAGAAGATTTGAAGAGCTTAATTTTGAATTATAATGGTATAGGTGGAGGCGATATTCTATGGAGATTAAATCACTTCTCATTAAAGATACAACAAAAGAAGAACGTGAGCGTATTATCAAGGAATCCATGGACTGTGGCGGAGGATGTGAGAATTGTTCTTCCTGCTGGCTTGGAGGTGGCAATCCTTTAGAGATTTATCAGGATTACATAGACGGAAAGCGCGAGATCAGAGAAATAAATATGATGTATATGGAAGAATACCGCCAGAACAGGCAGATAAAGGGGTAGTAATGGACCAGGCACTGAGCATTACGGAAGCAACGGTTGAAAAACGCAGAGAATATATAAAGAACA
>JAILHY010000110.1 GCA_024695575.1 Lachnospiraceae bacterium | reverse complement strand
GAAGCAGGTCTACGAGGGATGGAACTACATGAAGAAGTATCCATACGGCCGCGGCCTTACGGTCCTTCTTTTCGGTGCACCCGGTACCGGTAAATCCATGATGGCCCAGGTCCTTGCTCATGAACTTAACCTCGAACTTTACCGTGTTGATATTTCAAAGGTTGTAGATAAATACGTCGGTGAAACAGAAAAATCACTTTCCATGATCTTCCGTGAAGCCAAGAAGTGTAACGTCGTATTGTTCTTTGACGAGTGCGATACCATATTCGCAAAACGTTCCGATGACGGCGGTTCCAATCAGGCTTCTGCCAACAACAAGACGGCACTCCTCTTACAGGAAATGGAAGCATACGACGGAGTCTGTGTTCTGGCTACCAACTACAAGCACAATATAGACCCTGCATTCTTCAGACGTATGAAATACATCGTCGAATTCCAGTTCCCGGATCCTGATACCCGTGAGATGCTGTGGCGTACCACCATTCCAAAGACTACACCTCTTGCAGAGGACGTTGATATCAGATTCCTCGCGGAGAAATATGAGTTTGCCGGTGGTAATATCAAGAACTGTATATTGAACGCCGCATTCCTTGCAGCAGCTGATCCTGAAGCAAACGGCGAAGTTCACATGAAGCATTATCTTATGGCTATAAAGTACGAATTCGTTAAGGTAGGTAAGGTGTTTACCAAGTCAGACTTCGAGCCGTATGCGGATCAGGTAGGTCTCGCATAGTTCCATGTCATCCTGAGCGGAGGTCGTTCTCTTTCAGAGGGCGAAAGGAGTCGAAGGATCTTGGTTGATTGAGTATTTAGAGGGGATTTTTTTTGAGAGAGACTCTTTCCAAACCTCAACAGAATAGTAAGGAGCAGAAGTCTTCGCATAACTATATGAACGAGCAGGATTCTGCCGGTTCGCCTTCTAAGGATCTGTACGAAGCGCCTGCCATCAGGCAGTCTGCTTCCTATGGTTCCGATCAGGGCGGTCTTATTGACTGGTTTAAGAGTCTGTTTGGCTACGGCAAACAAAAGAAACAGGAAGAAGTCGATAATTCCGGCTGGCAGGAGAAAGAAAATGAGAGAGAGTATCTTGCCATGGTTCCAAACTCTCAAACCGGTGCACCGCTTTATGAGCTTGAAAAGGATTCAACCATAGGCGGAGAGGAAAAGATGCAGCCTGTGTTCGAGACACATTCCATAACGCCGAGAGAATCCATTGACCAGCTTTCAGCCATGCATCTTCATAGTTTTATCGGTTTAAGATATACCAAGTTTGACGAGGATAAGGGAAAGCTTCGTCGTAAGCGTGTCAAGATCGGATACGGCGGAAACGGATCTGCGAGAGGACCCGCCGGATTTATGGATGATAACGACACGCAGGCAGATATATCAACTGAAACTCCTATTCCCATGAGGAAATTTGAAAATGTTGTGGCTGCTATTGATCAGGTGCAGTCAAACATTGAGAAGGAGGAAGCCGGACAGGACAGCGGCAAGGGCTTTAGCGGGAAATACAATGTTCTTCTTAATAACTGTAATCATTTCGTAGAGGCTATGGCTAAGACCGCGGGAGCGAATGTACCTGCATCTTTGCATCATTCGATACTTGGCCCGGCCGGTGCTTACAGGCAGCTTGCCAACGGTGCAGAGAACGGCCAGCAGGGCGGAACCCGTTTCTTCCAGGGCGGTTCCATGAGTTACGGACAAATGTCAAGAGCCAACAGAAAGGCCTTTTTACAGAATTACCGTACGGAGGCTGAGCGAGCTCTTTCTTTGGACAGTATCAAGCCTTCGGATGATCCGAGGTTTGAGCAACTTATAAATAATCTGGTCACAGGTGCAACGGCTTTGAGTCAGTACGTAGGCGACAATGCTCTGCAGACTCCGGATTCAGCGGAAGGAAAAACTGCGCTTTTGAATCTGTTTGACAAGATCACAAGAGATGTAAGAGCCGTTGTGGAGTTTAATTATTCAACGCCTCATCCAAGGATCAATATTTCCGCACTGAAGGTTGAAGCACTTGTCAACTGGGTTAGGAAGGAACGCTTCCGTACAAAGAGGGATGTAAAGGATCTTACGGAAAGAGAACTTGCATATCGACTTGAAAACTCTTCCGATGCGGAAATGCGCGCAGGAGCAGGCAGGGATAAGAATCTGACAAATGAGAAGCTTTTCTCTGAAGCCAATCTTAAGAGTAATACTTACGGTACCGCTGCGGCTGAGATCTTTGTACAGGCCGCGGGTATCAGTGACATAGATGAATTTGTAGATCAGACCGGCAGGGGACTTAGAGATACTCTTGGTTCAACAGCACTACTGCGTGGCATAAGGGAAAAGATCTCCGAAAGCGGAGAGGCCATGTTCCCATATTTAAGGCAGTATCTTAATGCAAGGCGGGGAGTTACACCAAGACAGCATGCCAAGCTTATCACCTTTAACATATTGAAGCTCTTTAACAAGCTCAATCTTTCAAATGCTTATTCGGCGCAGGCAATGGCAAGTGATAAGGATACGGGACAACTGTTTTCCGGACCGGATCTTACCGAAGAACAAATGGGGCTTTTAACTTTTGCCACAAAAGAGAAGGCGGCTTTTCTTAATCCTAATAAGTTGAAGCCCGAGCAGCTGGCCCGAAATCAAAGATCGATAAATGAGCGTACAGATCAGCTGCTTGCTACAACAGAAGTGGAGAATGCAGTATACGATAAGATTATGCAGGTTCTGGAAGAAGAAAACGGATCTGAATAGAAAGGGGATATATGTCAAGAAAATTCAAAGCGACCGAAAGTGAATATAAAGACAGTTACACCGGCAAGGATACAGGATTCCGTTATATGAACCCTTCAAAATCCGATGATCTGTCAGAGACAGCCGAAAACAGCCCAGTTTCCGTTACTCAGAAGGTTTCCTATGGCGAGGATCAGGGCGGACTGTTTGACTGGTTCCGAAATAAATTCGGTAAAAAGAAGCAGCAGGAGCCCATGGAGATATCAGGCCCAACTGATGTTAAGGGTTTTGTTAATCCTTATGCAGGCGTGAACGTTGATCCGTCCCAGGCCGGAAAAGTTAACATGGACAGACAACTTGGTAATTTCTGGCAGTTTGAAGTTCAGGGTTATAAAAAGGTCAACGCAGGAATGGAAGGTCTGTTTGAGCGTCTGTGGGATAAATATAACGGAGAGGGATACCGCGATAAAAGCTTTGACCACGCCATTACTCACGCAGGCGATAACTGGAATAGCGGTGGACTTAATAAGAAAAGGTTGCTAACCAATCTGGTAGGACAGGGTGTCGGTGAAGGAATGACTTCGGAACAGGTTGAGCATCTTATGGATAAGCTTGGCGCGTCATCGAGAGACGATCTTGACAGGAGTGACCCTGAGGCTGTAAAACAGGCTGATGCTACGGTTGATTCCGGCATGATGGATTACAAGAAGATCCTTTACAGATCCCTTAAACGTGCAGAAGCTACTTACGGAACTATGGGTTCTCAGATGCATCCCGAAGACTTCCTCAGGCAGATAGGTCCGGAATTCTATGGTCATTTTGCTATGCTTCAGGATACCGAGCAGATGATGGTTAATGCGCCGCATCTCTTCGATTTTGAAAACAGTGAAGAAGACAAGGACTTTAAACGTCTGAGTGATTATTATAACAATGTGTTTACGGGTCTTAACCAGTACGCAAACGGTAGTCTTGAAGGCGAGATGATGGGAACCGGTATTAACAGCGGTGTTGA
This sequence comes from Lachnospiraceae bacterium, assembly GCA_024695575.1. Taxonomy (GTDB): domain Bacteria; phylum Bacillota; class Clostridia; order Lachnospirales; family Lachnospiraceae; genus UBA1258. The sequence goes on along the minus strand of JAILHY010000110.1, from coordinate 2,000 downwards.
CTTTGCTGAACGTGAATTCAATAATGCCGATGCTACCGGCATAGGCGGGCCGTCTATGAATCCCAAGGCACAGACAAAATACAAATACGGACTTAACAAACGTGCCAAAAAGGGCGGATGGCTGAGTAAGCTGTTCGGAAAGTTTAAGTTTGACAAATCATTATAAAGGGGTATTGACTGATATATGAAAAGACTGGCGGCTCTTGGTGCCATGCGAATTTCATATGCCGTTAAAGGGCGGATAGAGGATGAACTCTATGATAAGTATTCAGAGTTTCTGACTAAAGATGTTTCAATCGAGGATATAGAAGAGGCGGAGAAGCTGGCTTTTGCAGAGGATACTGATGACAGTGAAGCTTATGCTCGTGTCAACAGGCTGGTGCAGATCGTAGGAACCGATCCTGTCGTTCTTTCGATGACGGAACTTATGGCTCTCTGTACTCTTGTACCGTTAGCTTCTGAAATAATAGGTATGATCTCGGGGGGACAGAAAGAAGGAGTGAATCTGCTCTCTGCAGCCAGAGCTGCGGGCTTTTTCGGAAAAACGGATGAGATCCTGGGGCAGTGTAAGAGATCTCTTGAATTGGTGAAGTTTCTTTATCGCGAGATCGGAGATCAGAGACAGCCATTTTATCTTATTCCCTACAGGATGGACGACTGGCTTTTGGGTTTCCTGTCAGGTGATGATTCACTTGATGTGGCATTTTCTGAATTTGCGGATACACTCGATCCTTATTATGGTATGCCTGATATCTTCGGAATGGAAGATGAGATTGAGACGCTTACTGCACAGATCGATATTCTTGGCATTCAGGCTGAGGAAGAGGGCACGCCTCTTTGCGTGATCATATCAGGGGAAACGGGCAGCGGCAGATATACGGCCGTATCCGCAGTGGCAGAGACTCTTGAGATCAGGCTTCTTTCCATAGATTTTGAGTATCTTATGGGAACTGCTGAACCAAAGGATGTTATGAGGCGGCTCGTACGCACCTGTCTCCTTGATGAAAGATCCCTTGTGGTCCGCAATATCACCAAATTCAAAGATACAGTGTTTATGATAGACAGGCTTGAGAAAATCTATTCTCAGTACTGCGTATTGCCTTTATTCCTGCTTCCTGTTCCTGAGGTAAAGCTTATTCCTGCGGTAAGGTTTAGGTATGTAGCCATGAGTATTCCAAAGGGCTCGGAGGCAGCACTTAAGCTTTGGAGGGGATTGCTTCCGGATAAGTACAAAGACATGGCAGTATCGCTTGCATCCAAGATGACTCTTACGGCAGGTCAGGTAAAACGGGTCACCGAAGGTATAGAGACTGCCGAATCAATCGGTCAGACAATTGATACAAGGCTTATCTGCAAGCTTTGTTATGAAGTCCTTGACGATGGCAGATATGATAACATCAAGCGCGTTGAGCCGGGATTTACTCTTGATGATCTTAAGATAGACGACCGCAACAGAAATGTATTGCTGGATGTGGTCCGTCAGGTTGAATTAAGGCAGAAAGTATTTGACGACTGGGGCTTAAAGAAGCGTTATGCCTATGGTCGTTGTGTATCCGTTATTCTGGCAGGTCCTCCCGGAACAGGTAAGACCATGACGGTGCATGCCCTTGCAGGTCAATTGGGACTGGAACTTTATAAGGTGGATCTTTCCCAGATAGTTGATAAATACGTAGGTGAAACGGAGAAGAGACTTGAGGAAGTATTCGCCAAAGCCCAAAAATCAAACATGATCCTCTTTTTTGACGAAGCGGATGCGGTTATGTCTAAGCGATCCGAAGTCAAGGATTCAAAGGATAAATACGCCAACACCGAGGTTTCCTTTATATTACAGAGAATTGAAGAATATGACGGCATCGTGTTACTTGCCACCAACAATCTTCAGAATATAGATACGGCGTTTATGAGACGTATCAGGTATGTTGTAAACTTTAATCTTCCGGATAAAGAAACCCGTAAAGGTATCTGGCAGGGCGCTTTCGGAAAGAGTGTTCCGTTATCTG
>JAILHY010000094.1 GCA_024695575.1 Lachnospiraceae bacterium | reverse complement strand
TTCGCTCCCGGTGCCAACCCTATGCACAACAGAGACACCCACGGTGCGGTTGCATCCCTGTCTTCCGTAGCTAAGCTTCCTTTCATGGATTCACAGGATGGTATCTCCAATACCTTCACCATCATCCCCGGTGCTCTTGGTAAAGAGGATAAGGTATTCGCAGGCGATATCGATATCGATCTTAATAAGTAATTCATGTCGCATCCTTTGAAAAAGGATACGACGTAGGCCACATCCATCTGCGTAGCAGATTTTAAATATGTGGCTCACATATTAGGTCATAGTCTCCGAAAGGAGCTATGACGTAGGCCACATCCATCTGCGAAGCAGATTTAAAATGATGTGGCTCACCATAATACAGGAGGTGCATTATAATGGACAGTGAACAAATGATTGATGATCTTGTCAGAATGCTTGACAGTGGCGTCGAAAAAGGTGTTGGGCACGTTAACGTTGAGTTTGACGAACAGTCCCAGAGTCCCAAGTCAGTTCAGACCATGGGATGCACCGACTGCTCCAGAACTCCTCTTGCGTGCAGTGTTCCCACTCTGCACCAGGGGCTGGATGATTATGAGTAAGTCACCTAGTGGCTCTCAAATTAGGTCATAGTCTCCGCAAGGAGCTATGACGTAGGCCACATCCAATCTGCGTAGCAGATTTTAAAATATGTGGCTCTCATATTTCGTTAATAGGAGGAAATTATAATGGCTACAGTAGCAAATCAGCAGCAGGTTGACAACCTTGTTCATTTACTTGACGGTTATGTAACCAAGGGCGGTCATCACCTTAACGTAAACGTACTTAACAGAGATACTCTTATCGATGCACAGGCACATCCTGAGAACTATCCTCAGCTTACGATCCGTGTATCCGGCTATGCAGTAAACTTCATCAAGCTTACTCCCGAACAGCAGGCAGACGTAATCTCCCGTACGTTCCACGAGAAATTCTAATCTTGTTTTAAACAGGATCAAGGGTTCGGATGCTACAGGCTCCGAACCCTTTTATATTTTAAAGAAAGAGGTATGTCATGCAAGGCAGAATTCACTCACTCGAAAGTTTTGGAACCGTAGACGGTCCGGGAACACGTTATGTAGTCTTTGTGCAGGGTTGTCCCATGCGCTGTAAATACTGCCACAATCCCGACACCTGGGAGATGAACGCAGGTGAACTGATGGACAGTGACTATATCATCGAGCAGTATGAGCGAAACAAAGCTTTCTACACCGGAGGCGGTATTACCGTGACCGGCGGCGAGCCTCTCATGCAGATAGATTTCCTCATTGAGCTCTTTACCAAAGCAAAGGCCAAGGATATCCACACCTGCATCGATACTTCAGGAATAGCCTTTAATCCCGACAGTCCCGAGCAGATGGCCAAATTCGACAAGCTTATGCCCCTTACGGATCTTGTAATGCTTGATATCAAGCATATCGATCCGGATAAGCATTTTGAATTATGCAAACAGCACAATGAAAATATCCTTGCTTTTGCTAAGTATCTGAATGATAAGGGTGTAGATATGTGGATCCGCCACGTGGTTGTGCCCGGTATAACCGACGACGATGAATACCTGTACAAGCTTGGATATTTCATCGGTCAGTTCAAAAACCTCAAGGCTTTGGATGTACTCCCTTACCATACCATGGGTGAATCTAAATATGAGAAACTCGGAATAGAATATCCCCTTAAGGGTGTTCCTCCCATGGACAAGGACAAGCTTCTCGATAAGAAGCAAGCTATTATCAACGGTATCAAAGACAGGCGTAAAGAGCTTGGCATATAAAGTGCTTGAATTGTAGGCCGTTATGCTCTATAATTTAAAAATACCCAAAAACAAATACTAATAATCATTTAGGAGGTATAAACCAATGGCATTCGTTATTTCAGATCAGTGTGTATCTTGTGGTGCTTGCGCTCAGCAGTGCCCTGTAGGTGCTATCTCAGCCGGTGACGGAAAGTTCGAAATCGATAAGGACACCTGCATCTCCTGTGGAGCATGCGCAGCACAGTGCCCTGTAAGCGCTATCGCTGAAGAATAAATCAATCAACGCACCTTTAACTGGAAGTATCTCACCGAATTATCGATGAGATACTTCTTTTTAATTTTTCGTTAACTTCAATCAGTGACGATAATATGGGTTTTTTCAATGTAATGGTTTGTAATAAGGGGGTATTATGTCTAATACGCTTATTTTCAGGCAAAAGCAAACACAGATTGATCAGGACAGTCTCCGCGCGCAGACTCTTGACAAAACAAAATCTTTGCTTGACACTGCCCAATTGCATTCGACCACCGACTACAAGATAGCCGGAGTTGAGCACATCAGTCCTAAACGTCTTTCCTGGTCTCCTCAGACCAAAGTTACCAGAAACGAACGAAAAGCAGAACAGAAACATTCTGATCAAATATTGGAAGAACGCCGTACACGCAGCCAACGCGCCGATGCATTGGGCGCACCCGACGAATCCGGCAGCGATATTGCACAGCCCACTGAAGCTGAATTAAAAGAGAGGCTTGATAATTTTATTCTGCCCTCACTTGATACTGACGAAGATGTACTAAACAACTTTGAAACAGTTAAAAAAGCTGCTCAGGCCGCAGAACTGCTCCGTGAAGAATCCGGCAGAGCCGAACTTGTTAAAAACACCTTTGCATATATGCAGGTTCGGATGGATTTAATGCGTAATCCTGCCTACGGTATTCTTCTTCCCCACGAGCTTATCCTGGTTAAGACCGGCAAGCTCAAAACCAAAAAAACCGCTTCGGGCAATATCGACGTTTCAGAGCTTGCCCAGAAGCTTGTTGAACTCGATAAACTTGCACAAGACTATAACCTTGTTCAATATCGCGAAGAAGCGGTCTCTTCTCTCCTACAAAGGGATGAACGACTTAAATCTGTAGCTTCAAGAGATAAACATGATAAAAGGGACTTTTCTGCCGGCAAATTACTTGGTGACGGCCGCGCTGTAATGAGTGTGCTCAGTAAAGCTGAACACACGGGCTCAGATGACGATATTAGGCTTACGGAAAAAGAAAGGCTTGGACTCGCAGCAACCAACGATATCCTGGGAGGGGAATTGCCCGAAGAGATCACGCAGATCCTCAAGGTTATTGTAGAATACGCTGATATTAAGACCACTGCGTCCGGCGTCACATCTGCGAAACATCAGTATGCCTACGCATCCCAAGAAGAAAGAGACGCTTTGGGCAAATCCTGGAGCCGTAAGATTTCCAAACAGAAAAAAGAAGGGATTGCTTTGCTTCATGCGAAGGAAAAGCTCCAGGCCCTCCTACGTCAGGAAAACATGGCAGCCCATGCCACTCTTCTTGATGCTTATATCACTAAACTTTCAGCCATTACCAACGGAACCCTAGATGTTCCCGATAATGAAGTACAGGATTATACAGATTGCAAAACAGTAGAAACAATCGTTGATGAGAAAACGGTTAACGCTACAAAAAAATATTCTGTAAAGAAAAAGGCTGTTCTAAAGGAAATTGACAGAAGCAAAGAACCCCTGTTTACTCATGAACCCTGTACTCAGGATATTTCTCAGGGCGGGCTTGGTGATTGTTACTTTCTTGCCTCTCTTGCTTCTGTTATGGCCAAATCTCCGGATGCGATCAAAAGTATGATGAAGGACAACGGTGACAGCGTTACCGTTCGCTTCTACGCATTCGAAAACGGACAGACTGTACCCAAATACTATAAAGTTTCCAAAAAACTGTACGCCGGCGGGGCAAATGACACGCTGTGGGTTCAGGTCATGGAAAAAGCATTTGCCATATTTAGTCAGGAAAACCAACAATCATTTAATGAACCCAATGGAGCAATAACGGAACTCAAAAAAGCAAAAAAGAGCTCTAAAGAAATCGATCTTGGATACATTTCAAACGGCGGACATATGTATGAAGCATTCAGGGCCATCACCGGAAAGACAAGCGATATGACCCGTTTTCTCTATGTAGACCAAAATAAATCCGGTCACGGTTTCTCTGATTTAGAAAAAGCTTTCGATATTTCGAAACGCGCATATAAAAAGGAAGCAGCCGTTCAGTTTAAAGAAAAGGAAACCAGAATTGAGAGTCTGGTCCCGGAGGGAATCAGTCTCAGAGACATGGCTACACAAAGCAACTCTTTCCTTACAATGGCAATTACTTATGTTCTTAAAACAAGCATTAGCTCTTTTGAAGGCAGTTATGAAGAAAAGCGCCAGCAAGCCAAAGCTTTGTATTCTGATCTTAAAAACGTGATAAGAAATCTTACAACGGAGAATTATAAGTCTGAGCTGTCTCCCGACCTTTTACGATATCTTGAATCTCTTGCACTTCAGAGCCCACAGAAAAATACCGAACAGTTTATTACTTGTGTTATCGAATACTCTAAGCTTATCATGGATACAATAGTGGAGAATTTCGACAAATCGTTTAAAGAACATGCCGGCGAGTCATTCGCAGGCGAAGACACTCCTGAAGAAGTCTCCATATATAATCAGATCAAGGATGCATTGGACAAGGGTATGATCGTGGGTGCTTCAACAATGGATTTTAAATCACAAACCAGAAAAGAAGGCACCAATGAAGCCATGCAGAACGGAATAGCCGGAACTCACGCCTATTCCGTCATCGGAGTAGAAAAACTGAAGATGGGTGAAAAGACTATAAGAATGGTTAAGCTTCGAAACCCATGGGGCGTATACACCCCCGATTACGTTAAGGAGTCGGACGGAAAGATATCCATGCAGGAAACCAGATCAAAAACAAATGGTGTATTTATGCTTGAACTAAATGATTTTCTTAAGAAATATGAAAAGCTACACTTCGGAACCGTATAAGGGACAGAAAAAACATTATGAAAGCTACTATTATATCTGAAAATGATCTCGATAAATTTAAAGATGGACTTCCGGAGGATTTTAAAGTTCACAACGGCATATACATAGGTGCTGTCGATTCCGAACTGTCTGCATGCGGAATAATGGTTCTGCAGGAACACACTGACAGCCTGTTCATTAAATATCTTTACGTCGAGCCTGCTTACCGCCGTTTGGGCGCAGCCTCAAAGATGATTTCTGCAGCTCACAAATATGCTCATTCAAAGGGAATCGATACACTGACCGCTGTATATAATGACCTGCCGGGTGAACCCTCACTTGATCACACTCTTGAATCAGCAGGATTTAAGCGCCTTGATAATTCATCTGCCTTATACACCTGCCGCTTTATGGATCTCTCCCCCATAGTAAAGAAAAAAGCATCCGGGAATCTTGAAGATTACCATATACTTTCCAAGGTTACGGACAAATCTTTTAACCTTCTTAAAAGCAGGATTAGCGATATCTACCCTGCACCGGCTGATAAAAGCGACTATGACAAAGATTTATCCTTTATCCACTATTCCAAAAACAACGAGCCCGACGCCTGTGTTCTTGTATCCTTAAGCGAAACGGACGTCAGAGTCGACTTTGTCTGGAATTCCACAGGTAACGAGCAGATTCTTTTAACCCTATTGAGACTTGCCTTTAATTCTGCAGAATCGAGGATACACCCCAAGAGCAGGATCAGTTTCCTTGGGCTTACCGAACAGGGACGTCATCTTATCAATATCCTCTCCGAAGGAAGAGCCGCAGCGTCAGGCAATGTGATCACCTGGATTTATACATATTGATCGTGGAGTAAACTATGAATATAGTTCCTTTGACTAGAGAAAACATATTATCTTTTGAAGATCTCTTTTCATCCTATGTGATGGAACAGATCAGAAAACCGACCTGTTTCGGATTCGGATCCATAGATGACAGTCTTGTCACCGGCGTTATCCTTTGTGATGCGGTCAATGATCAAAACAGTGCCTGTATCCTGGATCTGTATGTCGATAAAGAAAAAAGAAGAAGAGGTGCAGGCGCAGCTCTTATGGAACATACCATCAAAGAAGCAAAACGTCGTAATCTGACCCATGTGTGCCTTCCGTTTTCTTTTGAATCGGATCACATGCTTGACTTCGTAGAGTCCTTTGATAACGCACGCGTATTCAAAAGTCCCGAAACAGGTGATCCTGTCGGTGTCTTCGGTCTTAACGACGAGGCTGTCTTTGAAATTGAGAATATGCGGAATCTTTATGCCCTGAACCATCAGGACACCCCGAATATATCGGTTAAACTGAATCAGTACTTCAACATGTTCAGTGCTCAGGGAATACGCTGCTCTGTCGGCGAAGATGCCGATACTACACCCTGCATAAATATTGAAAGCAGATTTGACTGCAAGATTCGCATGTATGCTCAAAACAGCGGTGAAGATGAAACAAGTGAAGACAGTATCATCTGCTTCATGTGCACCATGCCCATAGATCCCGAATATTTCGATGAGATAAAAAAAGAGAGTACGCGTGCCTCCGAAAACTTTGATCTCGTACAGTTCCGCCTTAATGAAGCTATGGAGGAACTGTACCTGATGTGCGCTATTCCCGAAGAAAACGGTACTCTTCCTATCGAGCAGGTTTACCCGATA
>JAILHY010000093.1 GCA_024695575.1 Lachnospiraceae bacterium | reverse complement strand
CCACAATTTCTTATACTCAGGACAGCATTCCAGCAGTTTATCATGCGTATCAGCTGCGATACACCCGCCTTCTTTCATTACACAGATCTTATCTGCATTTTTGATGGTTGAAAGTCTGTGAGCGATAACAAGTACAGTCTTGTCCTTTACTATCTCATCAAGGGCGGCATTCATCTTTTCTTCATTCTCAGGGTCCATGAACGCAGTAGCTTCATCAAGCACGATAATGGGCGCATTTTTAAGGATGGCTCTTGCCAGGGATATTCTTTGGCGTTCCCCTCCCGACAGTTGTTTGCCTCCGTCACCTGCCTGAGTTTCAATACCATCAGGGAGCCTTTCAAGAAACTCGTTACACTGAGCCCTCTCAGCAGCTTTGAGCACTTCTTCTTTCGTGGCATCAGGCTTACCTATAAGTATGTTTTCATAAAGACTTGTATTGAACAGAAACTGTTCCTGAGAAACGAAAGCCACCTGCTCATTCAATGCTTTCAGGGACATATCTGTTATATTCTGCCCGCCTATCGTTATTTTTCCGGAAGCAATATCGTAATAATGCACGAGGAGCTTTGCCAGAGTCGATTTGCCGCTTCCGGATTCGCCAACTAATGCAGTTGTAGTCCCTTGCTTAAGCGACAGGCTGACTCCATGCAATACTTCCGCGTCCTCATATGCGAAATGAACATCCTTAAACTCAACATCATGATCTTGTCCCTTAAAGCCTGAAGTACCTTCTTTAAGCGGAGGATGATCCATCATCTTTTCAAGTTCCGTGATCTTATAGTCAAGCTGAGGGAATTTTCCGGCGAAATTAAGGGCTTTCAGCACAGACGGTCCCACAGCAAAGGACATACAGAATACTAACACCATCTTATCAAGCGCCATTGTTCCGCCAATAACCATCATAGAACCAAACGGCAGCATCAGAAGCACGAGACAGGGAAGAACACTGGTGTATATTGCCATCCATGGCCAGCAGACCTTATACCAGTCAATGGTGAAATCCCGATAACTCCTTACAACATCACCGAAACGTTTATAGGAATCTCCATCCTTATTAAAGACCTTTACTACCTCCATACCATTTACATATTCGATGATCGTATTGTTCATCTTCGCTGCGGATTCGTAATAGGCATTCATCTTCTCCATTCCGGACTTCATCATCATGCCCATGGCAAACATTCCTACTACAAGAGGTACAAGAGACAACAGTCCCAGCCGCCAATCCGCGATAAACATAAGCAAAAGTATGATCGCAGGGATCAAGGTGTTGGCGATTCCCTCCGGAATAGCATGGGCAAGCAGCAACTCCACCTGATCAATATCATCGGTGAACACTTTCTTTATTCGTCCGGTCCCGAGTTCTTTGATATTACCAAGAGGCTGTTTTTCAAGTTTACCCTGCAAGGATATCCTCAGATTCTTAAGAGTGTTATAGGCACTGATATGCGAGAATGTAAGGCCCTGCACATAGCTGAATGAATAAATGATTTCGCACACAGCAACTAAAGCCACACGTATGAGAATGAACGAAGCATCGATACTCTCGCCCCGTGTCAAGGGTGCAATAATCTGATAAAGAAAAAAGTATGGTACAACATTTGCGATAATGCCAAGTGACATCAAAACTGCCGCCCATGCAGTGTACTTCTTATATTCTCCGATATAGGGCGCTACCTTTTTAAACATTTCTCTTTCCTCCACTTACGTCGTAAGTTAGCATCCGCTAACCCCTTTGTATCATTATAGCCGTCTAACGACGGCTTATAATCGCTATTTTATTTCCAGTGCACCTGCCCAGTCATAGAATCTGCACAGAACCGTACAATGCTTCTCTATTTCCTTCCATGTCATCCTATGAACAAAGGGTTCATAGACAGCTGTCCAAAATGAAGTGCATAGAACGTGCATTTCCTCCCCGGAAATGTCTGCTTTTGCAATTCCGCGACGTTTGGCTTCCGCGTAGTACTGTATATATGCTCCTGTCATACGAAGCGCAAAATCATGCCCGTATTTCTCATAAACTGTTCCTGCCGACTTTTCAAGAAGTAAAACAAAGTCGTCTCTGATCTTCCAGAGAGTCTTAAACAGATCAAGAAGATATTTTTCGTTCATTTTCCAAGTATCCCGGACTTCTGAATCAGTCATCTCGGTAAAATCCATATCCGTACGAACAGCCACAAATGAGTCAAGAATATCAGCCGTATCCTTCACTACTGCGCAGAACAGTTCTTCTTTACCCTTATACCGTTTATAAACCGCCCCGGTTGTAATGCCGGCGTTATCACAGATTGTCTTTAATTCGGCTCCAAGGAAACCCTTCTCAAGGAATTCCCTCCTGGCACTTTCAAGCAGCCTGGGATCAATACTTGTATCTCTTACAGACATCTTCTTCTCCAAAATAAAAACATTATCGATAACCGCATTTCTGATAATCAGATTATCGATAATGTTTTTATCATATTTCTGTTTGATTGTCAATACTTTTCAGTCCAAAAAAGGTACAGATTTCAGGTTGAACTGTCTATCCTGCATATCCAGTCAATGATCTCTTCTACTGCCAGTTTACCGTTTCCGACGTTACAGTGATTCTGTGCATCTTCTTTATCCGTGAACAGGCGGAAAGTAAGACTTCTGACGTTCTTAAGCATGTTTATCTCACGCCCTATCAGGGTATAATCGATGAAATGATCGCCGTTCGCACCAAGGATCAGCATATCCTGAGTGATCTTTTCCGCTACCGGCTCAAGATCATAGAGTTTCAGTTTTTTAGCGTAAGAATATGCATCCTTCGCCTCATAGGCATAACAACCATGCCTGATGCCCCAGTCGATGATCGGGGATTTTTTTGCTTTCTTTTCGAATACAAGATTCATAAGAGGTCTCGCATGAAGTTTCATGAGGATATGAAAAGCCTTCTGTATGTTTTTAGGCTGCATGCTGACAAGGATATCCTGAAAGCAGGGAAATACCGACCAGGCAACGACTTTGGTTATTCGCTTATCGAAAGCTGCAGCTCTGGGTGCAAGATATCCTCCCAGGGATATTCCGATGATCGTTACATCTTCAAGTCTGAAATAGTCGAGGATCGCTTTGACCGGCTTTTCCCACTCGTGAGTAAAATGCATTCCCTGAACCCGCATAACGCCGCCCTGCCCGGGGCCTTCGAACATATAAACCTCAAATCCCTGCTCCTGCATGTAAAGGACCGTAAAAAGAAACTCCTCAAAATAACTGTCATTACCGCCATGGATCAGGATCGTGCCCTTACTCTCACCTTCCGGAACCGCGTGCATCACCGGAAGCTTTACGTTTTCGTATGGGACATCAAAACGCTCGATACGTCTGTTTTCTCCCTCAAATACGTCGGCATAATACTCGTAAAAAAGTTTTGTCGCCTTCTCGTAATACTTTCTTTTATCCGGGTCTCCGTCATACATAAAGAACTCGCTCATGCGATAGTAAGCTACGGCATTCCCTGTCCTGCCTTCCTTCATCGCCGCATCACCGAGTCCTATAAGTTCTCTTTTCCAATCAGCGCTGTCCCGAATCCTTGCCGCAATCTTCTGCACGTCCGACAGTTCACCGCCGTCCCAGTTGATAACCCGGTTAAGCTGGTAATTAAAGTTTGCTTCTTTGTTTAACTGATAAACGCCCCTCTTAAGGACTATGGGCTGATCCACATCATACTTTTCCATCAAAAAGACCTCCTGTTCTTGATACTGTCATGATAACAGGAGGTCCTGTTCATCACTTTCAAATAGATGCTAACTTTTGATAAACTCTGAAAAAGAAATTCCAAACATTCTCTTGCAGGTCGCGGCAAAATGCGAAGGTGAATCAAATCCTGCATTCATGGCAGCTTCCGTGATGTTACCGGTGCTGCAGTAATGAAGATAACCTTTTTTCATCTTCTCTAAGACAAGATATCGGCCGAGTGCGATTCCCATCTGTTCTTTAAAAAGATGCGACAGTCTGCTTTCCGAAAGACATACTTCAGAGCATAACCGCTCCATAATATCAGCCGGTATGGTATCGCTGCTTTCCAGATAAGATAAAACTTTCTGTACCCTATCATCTCCTGTCGGCCTTACACCTTTATCAATGCCACAGACTTCAAGCAGTCTTCTGTCAGCGTCTTTCAGATCATCTTTTGAATCCGCCCATATGCCTTTCATTTGATCTACCGTAGCCCTGTCGAGCAATGCATGATCATTACCGTGAAGAAACTTCTCTTCAACGCATTTCGCCATATCACTTGTGGTATCAAGAAGGAATAACAACAGATCTCCGGTCTTGGCATATATGGTATGTTCAACATCAGACGCAATGAAGAGTCCGTTGCATTTGAAAGAAACATCCCCGACAATGCAATCAAGCTCTCCACTAAGACCTATAGCCATATGCACTGCGAGATGCTTATGGATATCCGGCGTCCGGTATTCCGAACGGATCAATATGTGGTCATATTCAAACAGTATGTCTGTCATGTTCTGTCCTCCTACAAGGACATTTCCAAGGAATACAGCGATTTACATGTCTTTTGTATTCTGCATACTCATCACCATACAGATCAAGCAGCCATTTTTCTTCAGTGTTTATCAGGACCACGGTCATAATTGCCCAATCTATTATGGGAAAAATAAGCATCCACATGTTGTGCCACATGAAAGCTATCCCGGATAATGCTATCCACCAGCCACTGTACATCGGATTTCGAACCCATGCATAGATACCTTTTGTCTGAAGTCTGTTTTCCGTTATTGAATCATCCATATCGGATTTCACTGCTCCGATGAACCAGACAGCTATTCCGAGCAGGATCAGCAAAACTCCGACGATACGAAATATATGGATCCATGGACTGCCCAAAATACCAATCTTAAAAACATATCCAAACAGAACGATCCCAATAAGATTCACCATCGCTATTCCGTATACCAGATACGGTCCCACTCCGAACAGCGGAAGTTTCTGACCTTCTTTCATATAATTCTTCAACATAAATGCCACCTCAGTCCCTTTTAAAACAAGTATATAAGCAATCCAACCAGCGATGCCGGGATCACTGCAAACACAAGTCCCGGGAAAATAGCCCCTTTCATTACTTCGGATCTTTAAGCTGGTCCGGCACGATCCAGTAATCACACATTTCTCCGCCGGAAGCCAATGTCTGTTCCCTATGAAGCACTCCATGTGATAATTCCGTGGTCAGATAATCTATGTCACAGCAGACAGGAAGCACTTCCAGAAATCCGTTTTTTCGCGCGAACGCCTCGATCGGACATCTTGTAAAATGATAATAGCTCCCGTCTCTGTGCTTAGTCTCATCAAAATTGAAATCCCATGTCTTATTCTTGTACTCAGGATGAGCGTCTGCCCAATCCTGCATGGCATGAAATCTTCTTTTGGCAGCTTCCATATCCTCGGGCCTGTTCAGATCTTTGCCGCCCATCATCTTTCCTACCAGTTTGCTCTTCATCCATTTTCGGATCACAACCCGAAGGCCATCCGGATTGACAGCTCCGTCTGCAGCCTTCCAAATGGCAAGGAAGACAAAACACATGTAAATGTTCTTAGCCATCGGATTATCCGCTCCGATATCGTCACACTCTGCAAGCATCTCCCTGTATATTGCGGGAGCCCCTTTAAAAGCCTTACGGGTAACA
>JAILHY010000014.1 GCA_024695575.1 Lachnospiraceae bacterium | reverse complement strand
ATAGCCGGATATTCCCTTCTGTCCGTCGGGTCCTGTTACATACCATCCGTCGATAACCTTGGCTGCTGCGGAAGTAAGACGACCGGAATTAGCGGTGTCACTTGCAAGCCACGCATCGGTCATGTTCCAAAGGTTACCCTGTGAAGCATATGCTGCATAATAGTTGGCGGGAAGAATTACAACATCGGCAAGAGTTGCTCTGTCGTTGAATGCGATACCAACCTGCTCTGCATAAGAAGAGTGATCGGGACGTACCCATTCGATCTCGATTCCGAGTTCATCGGAAAGAGCCTTATAGAAATCCTCTGCGTAGTTATCTCCCTCTTTAAAGATAGTTCCGTCCCACATAACCTTGATCTTGTCGGGCTTAACTACCTCGGCGGGCTGAACCTCCTCGGATGTGCTGGTGCTTACGCTTGCCGAAGCACTGGTCTCGGTGCTGGTGCTTGCAGCGGGTTCAACAGAGCTTCCGCCGTTACCTGTAGCATCTGCACAGCCGGCAAGTGAAAGAGTCATAGCACCTGCGAGAACGCAAGCCATTAATTTACTGATCTTTCTCATAATGATCCTCCTTAAAATGTAAGCGTTTACATTTTTTAAGACGTTTTTATGTAACCGCTTTCAGTGCGATATATACACATTACCATACTTTGGTACTTTTTTGCAAGTATTTTTTATGAAAGCATTTTCATAAATATACAAATGATTAATGCATCTATACTTCTTTTATGGTACTATTATCTACACTATCAAGCTTGAAAGGAGAATTGTACAGCAATATGCCCACATTACACAATCCTATCCTTCCCGGATTCTTTCCGGACCCTTCGGTTATACTCGTAGATGATACCTATTATATGGTTAATTCCACTTTTGTTTATTTTCCCTGCATCACCATCTCCCGTTCAAAGGACCTGCAGAATTGGGACATCGTCGGGCATGCGATAACAGATCCTTCTTACATTGATATGTCGGTTTATGATCCGGGACGCGGTTTCTGGGCTCCCGATATTTCCTATGCAAACGGCAAATACTATATAACCGCCACCTTACGCGGTAATGACGGCGATGCCCTCGAACACCGCCAGATGATCGTTTGCGCCGACTCACCGGAAGGTCCTTACTCTAAGCCAGTTTACATTGACGAACCCGGTATAGATCCTTCACTTTTCCATGACGATGACGGCAAACACTATATGGTCTTAAATCCGAGCGTTAAGATCATTCCTCTTACGGATGACAGCTTAAGCGCCGCAGGTCCTTCGCGTCTTCTTTATGAAGGCTGGAACAAGCATAAGACCGAAGGCCCTCACATAGTAAAGAAAGACGGCTGGTACTATCTTTTCATGGCCGAAGGCGGTACCGGAGACGGACATATGATCACCGTGGCAAGGGCAAAGAGCCTTACCGATGAATTTGAGCCCTGTCCCCACAACCCTCTTCTTACACAGCTTGATCCTTCCGCCACCTTACAGCGTACCGGTCACGGCTGCCCCTTTAAGACAAAAGAAGGCGACTGGATGATCGTATACCTTTGTTCCAGAAAGAACGGCGGCAAATACTCTCTCCTTGGGCGTGAGACCGCCATTGCAAAGCTTACCTGGGACAAAGAAGGCTGGCCCGTTATAAACGACGGCAAAGGTGCCCTTACGGAAATCGAGCTTCCCGATAACTACACCGTTCCCGCAAAGCCTGCCAACATCATCAGTTTCAAGCCAAGCGAATATGAAAAGTTACCGGAAGACTTTCTTTTTGCAGGAAAATATGTGCTGTTACGGCAGCGTTTCATAAACAACCTCACCACGCTTACCCTTGCACCGGAGCTCATTAAATCCGGAGAATGCGGTTTAATGTACTACTACGATGACAACTGCTATGTGAAGTTTGGAATGAAGCACGTGGCGAAGCACCTTGAACTCAACGTCCGCGTATTCAACAGGGAAAAGAAAGACGAGGAAATGACCATAGGCGTTGAAAACGTCTACAAGATCCCTGAGAAACTTCATCTTGTGATAAGGACCAGGGGACTTGCAAAAGAATTCTTGTATGAAAACGGCGGGTATGAAACCCTTGTCTGCCTCCTGAAGGACGGAAGTATTTTAACAGACGAAGGCAGAACCCTGGGAAAGCGCTTCACCGGTCCTGCCTACGGAATGTTCGGATATTCTGAATCAAAACTTGCTTTTAAAGATTTAAAACACGAGAAGCTTTAAGTACCGCATGTGCCTCCGGCAAAGCCAGAAAAGTTCTTAAGTATGGCGGGTTCGGAGGTACTTTTCATTCTGACGCTCACCGCATTGTCAGTTCTAAAGCCGATCTCTATCACAACAGGAGACAGATCCTCTCCCACCACCTGAATCTTAAGAAGAAATCTGTTTTCCGATCTCCATGCACCGGAAGCAAGGGCTCTCTGATCGCTTCCCGGGAAGGTAAACTCTGCCCACTCTCCTATGCCGTATTCTATGGTAAAATCATTATCCCGCATGGAAAAATCGAGTTTTCTTCTTGCAAAATCAAAGCGTATGCTCTTTAAGCCCATGGGATTTGGATCAAATACGGAAGTCTTATCCTGCTCGCGTTTTGCAAGGAAAGAATCCGCTTTACCTCTGGCAACGCCGAAGTACTTGGGAATGATGTTATCTTCGCCAAGGGCGTAGGGCTCCCATTTCTGAGGCTTAACCCACTCATAGACCGTATCGTAAAAGATATCACGAAGTATCTGGGATCCCGCGTTAACACCCTGAGTATCGGCCATAACGCCAAACACAAAGTCCATCTTGGGATAAATAACAAAGAACTGACAGCCCATACCAATCATGGCAAAGCCGCCGTAGCGACTGCGCCAGAAGAAATATCCGTAGCCCTGATTCTCATCCTCAGCATTAAAGGAATCCGTGTCTATATGCTTCATGGTGGCTTCTTTAATGAAGTCCTCGGGCAAAAGCTGCTCTTCGCCCCATTTACCGTTATCCTTTATAAGGAGTGCCACCTTCATTACATCACGCAGTGTGCACACAAGGCCTGAACCGCCCTTGGATACGCCCTTTGGATCCTCCATGATGTAGGCTTCTTTTGAAAAATCGATCTTATCAAGGAATTTCTCCCTGAGATAATCGAGCATTTTCTTTCCGGTAAGTTTCTCTACAAGTGCCGCAAGGACATGGCTCGAAGAGGTATCATATACAAAAAGGGTTCCGCTTCTGTGGTCTGGATTGGCGTGAAAGAAGGTGCTGACCCAGTCTTCGTCGCTTAGTACCTTGTAAGTTGTCTGTGAAAAGCAGGTGGCCATCATGAGCATCTGTCTTATGCTCATTTCCTTTATCCATGGATGGGTATTGTCATCCACGTACTCGGGGAAATACTTGCAGATCTTATCGTCAAGCCCGATAAGGGAATCCTCCGCAAGGAAGCCCACAGCGATCGCCGTAAAGCTCTTGGTCACCGAAAACATACGGTGGAGGCTTGATTCATCAAAGGGCCAGAAATAATGCTCTGCAATGACCTTCCCGCCCTGCACGGCCATAAACCCGTGAATGGGAATGTCCCTTTCTTCACATCTTTTAACAAATTCAAGGCTTCCGTTCATCATAAGCAGCTCCTTTTCATCGTAAATATGATTGTACCACAAAATCCGAAACAATCAGAAAACATTTGTAAAATAACGAAGAATAATGTATATTATTACGTGAATAATCATTCACGAGGAGAACGGTCATGAAAAGCTTCAAAGAAAAAGTGGCTCTCGCTCTGCCCGGGCCTGCTTCTGTCATCGGTCCCATCATTATCCACAATACTTTAATGAAATTCTATACGGACATGATCGGGCTTGACGCCAAGTTCTACGGCTATATCTACCTGATCTACAGCATCTGGAACGCCATCAACGATCCCCTTCTCGGGGCGTATATCGACAAGATGCCCTTCAATCGTAAGCGCGGTAAATACGCTTATCTTATGAAGGTTACCGCTCCCACCATGCTTGTGTCCATTTTCTTTATGCTGCTGTCCTCCCCTTCCTGGAGCGACTGGCTCATATTCTGGGTACTGTTGGCGGAGCTCTTTGTCTTTGATACTGCTTATACCGTATATTCCGTTGCCTACCAGTCCTATTTCCTTCTGGCGGCTCCCGATAAAGAAGAACGCGTGGATGTGGAAGTCATCAGAACCTATATCGGCAACGTTCTCGGCGCCATCACGACCATCATCCCCACTCTCCTTTTGGTGGGAGACGGAAACAGAGCGCTGGTGATCCCCATTTTTTCTTTTGTAATACTCGTAAACGCGGGCATGTACTTTGTTGCCCTTCGCGGCATCAAGGATCACGCTTCCCTTTATGAGACCACCGTTGCTCCGGAGCATAAGAACATCCGCGATATCTGGGTCGATGTTAAAAGAATAATCCTTTCAAAGCCCTTCCTTACTTACCTTTTAT
Source organism: Lachnospiraceae bacterium (assembly GCA_024695575.1). GTDB lineage: Bacteria > Bacillota > Clostridia > Lachnospirales > Lachnospiraceae > UBA1258. Next base: position 7,855 of record JAILHY010000014.1, on the reverse strand, counting down.
TCTACATAATCGCCCGTGGCGCCATCGGCTTTTACTTTACGCCTTTCCTTTATTTCATGGATTCCGTAATCGGTACAAACGGCGTAGTGGCCACTCTCGCGGACGTTATTCCCGGTATCATCATGCTCATCCTGCTTCCTTTTGCAGGCCGCATGATAAAGAAACACGGAGCCAAGCTCATAACCCTTCTTTCCTTTATTCCTGCTGTTCTTGGTTTCTCAAGCCTTCTCTTTATAACAGAAGGCTGGCAGGCGGTCATCAGCTACTGCTTCATCGTATTCGCCCTTAACGTCATTCAGACTGCCGGAGTTGTATTAAACGGCGAGCTCATCGACTACGATGAAATGCAGACAGGTACCCGCAAGACCGGATTGTACGGAGGACTTTTTGCCCTGCTTACCACGAGCCTTACGGGCCTACAGGCCACTATCTTTTCAAATATCATAAGCCACTACGGTTATGACGGTACCTTAAAGGTCCAGAGCGCAAGAGCAATACTCGGTATCCGTATAGGTGCGGGCCTTGTTCCCATCATACTCTGCGTTATCGGCTTTATCCCCATGGCTCTTTTCCCCATAGGTAAGACTCTTGAAAAAGAAATTTCCGACTTCAACGTTTCCGCCAGAAACGCAGGAAAGCACGATGAAAAAGAAGGAGAAACGGCATGAGCAAACGGATAACCACAAAGGGAAACACCTTTGTAACCTGTGACGGAACGCCCTTCATCCCCCATGGCATCAACATGGTATGTAAGGATAAAGGCAGTAATTATATCGGTGATTACACGCCCGACGACTTTAAGTTCCTTAAAGAAAAGGGCTTCAACCTGATAAGGCTGGGGCTTCAGTGGGACGGATGCGAACCTGAGCCCTCAGTTTATAACGAGGAATACTTTAGTGCGATCGATAAGATAATCAAAATGGCAGCTAAAGAAGATATTCCTGTATTCCTTGATATGCACCAGGATCTTTACGGCATTAAATTCGAAGACGGTGCGCCCTTGTGGGCTACTGTCGATAATGATGCGGAGCATGTAAGGACAGATCTTTGGAGTGAGTCTTATCTTATAAGTCCTGCCGTTCAGCATTCTTTTGACAATTTCTGGAGAAACGCCGAGGCTTCAGACAATGTCGGAGTCAGGACACATTATGTAAACCTGTGGTCTCATATAGCTAAGAGATACAAGGATAACCCTTATGTGATCGGCTACGACCTGATGAACGAACCCTTCCCCGGAACTCCCGGCGCTTCGGTAGGTGCCATTATGGCTGAGGTCATGGCAGGCGGCGACTTGTCCGCATTCTCTGATGAAGCCTCCATCATGGAGCTTGTGGGAAAGATCATGCCGATAACGGCTTCTTTTGAAAGTGAAATACTTCAGAACTTCTACGAAGAAATCGCATCGGCAATCAGAAAGATCGATGCCGACACGATAATAATGTTTGAAAGCAACTATTTTGCCAACGCGGGAATCCCGTCGGTTCTTAATCCCCTGCAATATCCTGACGGTGAGATCATACCTCACCAGGCCTATGTTCCTCACGGTTACGACATTCTGGTGGATACCGAGGAATACGAACAGGGCGGCTGCGAAAGAGTTGACTTTATTTTCGGTTCATTGTTTGAAACGGCAAGACGGCTTAATATACCCACGTTCATCGGCGAATGGGGCTGCTATCCGAACGCAAGCAGTGCCCAGAAAGAACAGGCTTCCCACCTTCTTAAACTGTTTAACGAGGCAGGCGTGGGCCAGACCTACTTTGACTTTTCGCATATCAAGGACGGCCATATAATCGAGGTCCTTAAAAGATCCTGAAAACAATCCTAAGGGTTGTATTTTCCGAAAGCGCTGTTAAAAAGACACTTTAATAAATCCATATTACCCGAAAGGAAAGATATCTTGGTAGGTGTCTTTCCTTTCTTTGGATACCGCCTTGAAACCGGAATCTCGCAAACCTTGTATCCAAGCTGCGAAGCCCGTACGGAAAGGTAGGCAAGCAATTCATATGTCACAAAGATATCCCGAAGAGGCGCTACTCTTTCATCCTTAAGATACTCTGCGGAATAGGCCCTGTAAGCACTTGTGGTATCGGTAAATTTGTGATGAGCCGCGATGGAAATAACCGGCGCATGCAGGAGTCTTAAAGCAAGATACCTTGAAACCGGCGTATTCTCAGCATGTCCTCCTTTTACAAATCTTGAGCCCTGCACATATCCGTAGCCTTCCTTCAGCTTAGCAATAAATGCAGGTATATCTTCAATGCTGTCTTTATTGTTTCCGTCAATCGTTATGATGCCCTTATATCCGCGTTTTAGGGCAAAGAACATGCCCATTCGAAACTGGGCGCCCTGCTTTCCCGTGTCTTTTTTCACAAGGAGAGTGTTTACGCCAAGGCTTTTAAGCCTTTCTTCTTCCATGCTGCCGTCCGTGGAACCGCCGTCACAGATGATGATGTCCGCACTTTCGTGAATCCTGTTTGCGTAAGCGGTATTTAACTCAGTGATAATCCTCTCTCCTTCGTTGATTACAGGGATCAAAACCGCATAATCGCTTTCTTTTTCCGCAAATTCAGTTGATGTAAAGGCCGGCACACCCGGCTGTCTGTCATAATTCATCATTAAGTTCTCTTAAGTACTTAAGTGCGCCTTCTATCACGGAAATATCGTCACACTTGCCCATCTCGATGGAAACATATCCTTTGTATCCCGATTCTTTCAAAAGCGCCAGTACCTCCCTGTGAAGCTTTCTTTGCACTATCGGCTTTAAAAAGGGCTCGCTGATGTGCACGTGGCTTATAAGGTTTACAAAACTTTTGACAACCGAAACCGTCTCTCCGTTGCTTACCATGGCTCCGGTATCAAGATTGATCCCTATTCCGTCCGATACTATCCTTTCCGAAAACATAATGGCATCGCCGGTAGTGTTCAGAAAATTGGTATTGTACTCCCTGGGATTGGCTTCAAGCCCGATGGTAGCGTTGTGGCTCCTTGCATATTCCCCCAGTTCGTAAAAGAAAGGGATCGCGATATCCGCCGATACCCCGTCAGGTATCACGCGGTTCTTGGGGCAACCGAAAACAAGGTTTCCTATTCCTGCGGCCTCAGCAAAATCTATAGCCGTCTTTGTGTAGTTTTTAAGCTTTTCTCTCTCACTTTCCGAAGAAAAGAGATTTTCTGTCCTTCCGTACCAGATGGATTGCATGGAAACCGGTTTGATACCTTTCGTTTCCATTTTCTTTGCCCAGTCGCTTACTCTCCTTAAATATGTATAGGGGTTAACAGGAAATATCCTGGTTGGTGCGATCTCAATGTGATCAAATCCGTATTCCTTCATAAGCCCGTAGACAGCCTCGTCCTTTGACTGTTCCCAGGCTATGTTTGATATTGCCAAGTTCATTTACTTTGTTCTCCGATAAAATTCAAAATATCTTTTAAAACACTTTCTTTGTCCATGATATAGCCATCATGGCCATCAAATACGCCGTCATATACCGTCCTGTAGTCGTAATCGGCAGGTACTGCACATTCATTTACAAATTTCCGTCCATACACATAGCGGTAAAGTTCTCCCGCAGATACAGGCTCGGTTGCCGGATGAAAAAGCTTTATTCCATTTTCAAGGCACTTGTCTATATCGGCTCTTAAACGTTTTAAGGGGTAAAACTGGAACCTGCTCCTTGAATCCGTAAAGTTAAGTGCGCTGAAGCCCACTGTTTCAAGGATTGCCTTAAGAGATTCTTTTTCCTTGTCGGAAAGAACCCTTACCCTGCAAAATCCGTTGACGGACTCTCCGTAATAATCCCGCAGCGAAGGCTCCTTAAGCGAGAGCGCGTCCATTTTCTCGGCCTTTAACATGGTGGGGATACGGTTTATGCAATCAAAAATAAAGTTCTTTTTTATATTGCGGCCGTATAGTCCCGGAAGCCTTACTATCAGGCACTCCGGATACATTTCCCGCACGCGCTCTTCCAATATAAGCCTGTTATATCCGTATGGCAACAGGCTTTCCTTCGAAGGAACCGTGGATTCGTCCACATTCTTAGGCGAAGCAAAAACGTCGATGGTTGAGATAAGCACAAGGTTTACAGGGTCTATCTTACGGATATTTTCGATGGCTGCCTCAATAGCCTTCATGTCTTTTGCAGGATTGGAATTGGCAAGATACTTCTCGGCCCTTAAGCCTGCATATATGCACAGATCCGGTTTAAGGCCGTAAGCTTCCGCTATGTCCGTAGAATGAAAGCCTCTGTCTATCTGCCCGGAGGCCATGAGATTGCTTCCCACAAATCCCGTGGATCCTACAACTGTCTTCATTATCAGTCACCTGCCAAAATCCATATATTGTCGGTTTCAATACCCTCATCCGCCTCGATCTTTATCTTGAGCGGAATATTAAGATACCAGGAATAGTCATTGCTGATCCTTATAAGATATCTGTTCCAGCCTTCTTTTATTGTTGCCTTATAGGCAGCAAGCGGCGTGTTGTCCTCGTCGTTGATCCTGACAGTTACATGCCCTGCGCCTCCCTCAGCGGAAAAAGCAAGATAATTTCCGCCTCCTTTTTCAAACGCGGGAACAAGATATGCGCCGTCATCCTCCGGTTCGGGTTCGCAGACTATGGGCCTGTCCATAGCGTGCCTGCTGTCTTTGTTAGCCCAAAGCCATGCATAATCGCCGTAATCGTAGGTATGAATCTCCTGAACGCTCCCGTATGATGCAGGAAGTTCCTCAAAGCCGTTTTGTTCAGCCTTAAGGGAAAAGTCATCATAATATGCATTCTTTACCCAAACGGCATAATCACCACATTCGCACAAGGGCTTATAGTTTCTGTAAATATACTCCGCCGCAATATAATATCTCATGGAATGTGGAATGCCGAGAGTCTTGTACATATAGGCTTTGTCCTTCATAGGAAGGATTGCAAGCCTTGCTTTTCCGTTTCGCTCGATCTCCTCGATGTACATGCGCTGAGTAAACTCATTGGTAAGAAGTGCCGGGGACTGGGATACATAGAAGGGGCGTTCCCTCTTTAAAAGGCCGTAAAGCCCTGAAACATTAGCAAAATCAACGAAGGTCTCATCTTCTTTAAGAAGCGTATCCATCACGTTCTTAAGTTCCGTAAAACCGACTCTTTCACAGTCTCCTATGACGGTCCTGCCCTTATCCGAAAAATCATCGTGATGAAGCTCCCGATATTTAATGCTGAGTTCCGAAGCGATTACGGGAACACTCTTAACCATGGGCTTAATTCCCATCACAAGCGCATCCTGCATAAACAGCGTAATCAGGAATCCTCCTGCAAAAGAAAGTGCTCTTTTGGGGCCGTTTTCTTTTACCATCAAAGCAATGCACGAAGCGACCATCAGTGCAAAATGCGGGAAAAGCCTTGATGTGGGGCCGTTTCCAAGAGTATAGAGCACAAGGGTCCGGGACATTGCTGTAAGCTGCAGGAAGGAAAGCGCCATGGTGAGCGAATATAGGGGAATTGCCTCCTTATCAAGATCCTTAAGCCTGTAGATAAGATAAATGAGTATCGAAACCGTAACGATTGGAACCACGCCGTATACAAAGGCAAAGGCTGCGCTTCCGTCCGGTCCCGCATAGGTGTATGCCCAGGTCGAATTGCTCATGACCGAAACGCTTACAAATTCGCGAAATCTCTTTGCAAAAGAAACTCCTTCTTTTACACAGCCAATAAAGAATATGCCGAGCGCCACAAAGGAAACTCCCACCGCGGAGCCGGCGAACTTGGGAATATCAAAGGAAATCTTTCCCGTAAGCCTTAAAAGGATGAGCACGATGATACAGCCTATTCCGATACCAAAGCCGCTATCAAAGCTGTAAAGGACTCCGAAAAGCGCCGATATCCAGAAAAGAATGCTGCTTGTGAAATTCTCTTTCTTAATGACCGCAAACATGGCAAGAACAGTCAGAAAATAGAGTCCTGTTGAGCTTGCGCTTACCATGACTACGGGAAAGAAACCGGCAAACAGATAGGCATACTCTTCTTTTATCAGATTTCGCAGGATCAGGAAAAGAATTAAACAACAAACTACACTAAATGTGAAATCATAATTGTCTGCTACCGCACCGTAATAATCCTTGTTTAATATGTAATAACAAAGATTGTCCAAAAGATCCGACAGCAGATGGGCGGAAAAATAATTTACCCCGGGGATATCTCCGGATATGACTGTATCTGCAAATGCCGAAGTGTTTCCCGACTCAAAAAGTCTAAAATAGTCCGGAATACTAATACTGCGAACCGCATCAGGCACGGCAATAACCGTAAGTATGCCCACAAGGCTTCCAAGGAAAGGCAGCCTGTCATTTGCTTTACTTTGGTTTAAAAATGCGCAGACTGCGGCCAAAGCTATGAAAGCGGCAGCAATTATGCAAACATACCGGAAAGTATGTCCGACATGAACACCCCTTGCCATGAGAATAAAAACAAGTTCAGCTGCAAGGCAGATCACCGCAGGAAGCCATACTACCGCCCTGTTAAAGCCCTGCATGAACCCCGTTACATTTAGTTTACATAACTCAGGCATCAGCAGTACGATATTGACAATCAACAAAATAAGAAAAACAAGGTAAAGATGCGATATAACAAAGGAAACCAGTGACGATCCGTTAAGTAAAAGTCCCATTGCAACAGTTTCAGACATTGTCGCAAGTATACCGAGAGTGAGTTTTCCCTCATCAGGCACTTCCTTAAAAATGCACGTAAACAACGAAACCACCGCAAAGATCACCAGAATGCAGTTATGCACTGTCGTTTCATGGAATATGTTTGTTTCATTAAATCCTCTGCAAAGCCAGAAAAACGGAAGCAACAGCGCAGAATAAGCGGAAAGAGCCGTCAGGATCCTTGGTTTCTTTTCCCTTAGGGTCAGCGCATAAAAGAACCAGAAAAACACCAGGACAACCGGAAAGATCAGCAGATGAAAGGCAAAGAAATTGCCGCTCCTTTCCGAAAGGGAGTAGCCGTTTTTCTGAAGGTCGCTGAAAACCCGATCGAATCCGTCGGACATAGGATAAAAGTTCACATCGATATTCAGCATGAAAAGCAGGGCGGAAACCGCCGAATACAGGTAATTCAGTTTATCACCGGCAAGCTTTTTGAGTTCAGTCTTCATGGGATTCTCCGCGGCCGCAGGCAATCTTCTCCACTCCTGCAACATAGTATTTTTGTTTCTTGAATACCATTTCGAGTATCATGGAAAGATACTTGATAACGATGGACAACAGGGCAAAAAGTCCGAAAAATCCAAAGGACAAAAACAGCATTGTGGTGGTCCAGCCTTCAACCGGCGACCCTGTCAGGTAAACCACTACCGTATAGAGGCCTATCAACAACGCTATGAGCATCATAAGGAAGGTAAGACCGATAGACAGTCGATAGCCGATGGATGTGAACAAAAGAAGTGCCTCCAGCGCCAGTTCTCTTCTGTACTTTTTTTCTTCTTTACGAAATGCTTTCCCTGTACCGCCAGCCGTACTGTTATAAACAACGGTCTTCATACGATAGCCGGAATATGCGTAAACCGCCTTTCTGTAGGGTATAAATACGTTCATCCCCGTAACCCTGTTGATCACACGGCGGGTCAGTACCCTGAAGGTCTCGGTACGCATGGTGTAGGTATCGGTATTTCCTTCTTTAAAGAACTTATAAAACAGGGCAGAGCCGTTATTTCTTGATCTCTTCGGAGCCGCCGCAACTATATCAAAGCCTTCTTTTACATAGCCAAAGACCTCTTCGATAAGGGAATCGTCGTAGTCGGTCTTAAGGGTGTCGAATTCGAACACAAAATCCCCCACGGAAAGGTCACGACCTGCGTTCATGGAAAGCTCA
>JAILHY010000195.1 GCA_024695575.1 Lachnospiraceae bacterium | reverse complement strand
GAGCAAATGCAGGCGGGAACAGCGTAAATGACAACGGTCAAAAAAATGCCGGCACCGAAAACTCAACCATTAATTCGGATTTCATGAATGCGGTATCGGCCGTTACAGATAATGGCGGTACCGAAGAAAACACCAAAGCTTATGAAGACAGTGAAGGAGATGGAAACACACCTTCAGAGGAGTCCTCCAATCCCGGAAGCTCCGAAAACCCGCAAGGTGTTGATGTTACCCCTGTTCAAGCAGACTGGGAAGGAACCTACATTGTAGATTATGACTACGAAGGAAAATACGGTGCCATTAAATGTGCTGTCACCGATAACGGCCTGATCCACGTTACGATAAATCTTGCCGAGATGCAGATTGAAGTTGACTGTACGGAAGAAAACTTTGATAAGGCAGAGTATGTGTACGGAACCTATGTCACTGCAGATGCAAAGCCCTATGAGGGATATACCACCAGCAGCTTTGAACTTAAGCTCAAGACCGAACCGGATGAGCCTGCGAAGCTTGAATTTTCTTTTGGCGGATATCCAAAAGAAGGCGACGAATGGATATCGGTGCGCAAGGAGCTTAAAAAGTTCACGCCCTGGCACGAAAAGCCCGAAGGATACGAGGATAAGGATATTGACGGATTTATCTCAGCCCTAGATCTTACGGATGAAAAGGTTAAGCCTGCAACAGATGACTATGTGATCTTTTATCAGGATATGATCGGTTCCTGGAACGGGACGGACTACGATTATTACGTACGATACACGGTTTATTCTTTTGACGAAAACGGAATGCTTGTAAAACAGAGCATGAAAGAGGTCTATGAAAAAGAAGAACTTGCCAAAAAGCGTTACGATGAAGAAAACAAGTATAATCCGAGACTGTCTCTAGCGGGGAATGTGCTGTATGAAGAAGGCAATCCTGAACTTTATGAGTATAGCAGCAAGGCAGAAGCGGTTGAAATTGCAACCAGAAAATGGTATACGGGCTGTCATTATGCTTATTCCGAGTCATACGGAGATGAATGGGGTCACAGCTATTGTTACATGAGAAAGCCTTTTGACGAGGAGATATTTAGTCTTGATGCAGATGCGGCTGTATACTGGAAACCCATCGGAAGCACTGCCCACAGCTTCAGAAGCAAGGATGTGCAGGACGTGACCTTTGGAGGAGACGTGTCGGAGTATGATTCTGTCCGGTTATTCATTTGGGGAAAATATCCTGATGATTATCTGTCTCAGTTCTACAATGATTCCTTTATAAGATTTCAGGGTATGAGCGCAACATCCTGTTCGTACGCTTCCGCTTATCAAAATAGCGGAGACGGCAAGGATTACTACGTAATCTTCAGGGATTATTCTTTTGGAAAAGAAGAAACAGAAGTAACGGAGTATGTATTCAAGGTTGAAAATTTCACCGATCACGGGATAACATTTGATAACTTCAGGGACAAAACTCCGGATCACACCTGGACCCAGCATTTTGACATGACCAGGGAAGCGGATTAGTACTACCTTGAAATACATTTTAAAACTGTATATACTATACGTATGGAAAAGAAAATCAGGTTAAGGGGTAAATACAGGCAGCTCTTTATCATTTGTTTGGTGCTTGGCCTGCTACTTGCCATCATAAACGTATACGTATATATTCAGTCTTTGCGTGCAGGACTGGTTTTGAGCGCGTTTCTGGTGCTCTACCTGTTTATCGTGATCATGTCCTATGTGCTTAGTTCCAAGTCGGTTCTTTATGACCTGGTGAGCTTTGCGACTCAGTACGGACAGGTTCAGAAACAGCTGTTAAGAGCCCTCGATCTGCCTCATGCCATATTGGATGAGAACGGTCACATAATCTGGACCAACACTGCGTTTGAAAAGGCTATCAACCAGGAGAAGGACAGGGAACTGGAGAAATCTATTACATCCTTCTTTCCTGCGCTGACGAAAGACAAGCTCCCCGGCCACGACGGCGATACCTGGGAGAATGAGCTGGAGCTTAACTATAACGGCTTTGACTATCTGGCAAAGCTTCGTAAGATTTCCCTTAAAGAAATGGCGGAGAATAACGGACTGATCGAAACGCCTGCCGGTTATGACGGGTTTCTTGTTGCGCTCTATCTGTTTGACAATACCGCTTTAAAGCTTGCTTTAAGGGAAGTTGACGACCAGAGTCTTGCAGTCGGCCTTGTTTATATTGATAACTACGACGAGGCTCTTGAAAGCGTCGAGGAAGTCAGAAGATCACTACTTACCGCGCTTATAGAACGTAAGGTTAACAAATATATTTCTTCGCTCGACGGCATCACTCTTAAGATAGAGAAGGATAAGTACGTTTTTGTTCTTCGTAAGAAAAGTATCAAAACCCTTTGCGATAATAAATTTGACCTGTTAGAAGAGGTTAAGACCGTTAATATCGGTAATGACATGGCTGTCACACTCAGCATAGGAGTGGGCCTTGACGGCCTTACTTACGGGCAGAATTACGAGTTCGCAAGGGCTGCCATAGAAATGGCTCTTGGCCGTGGCGGAGATCAGGCTGTGGTCAAAACTCCGGATCAGCTCAACTATTACGGTGGCAAATCCCATCAGGTTGAGAAGAATACAAGGGTTAAGGCAAGGGTTAAAGCTCATGCCCTTATGGAGATCATCACAGGCATGGACGAGGTCTATATCATGGGACACCGTCTCGGTGATGTAGACAGCTTCGGAGCATCCATCGGTGTTTACCGTATTGCAGCCACTCTGGAAAAGAAAGCGCATATCGTTCTTGATGATATAACCAATTCCATGAGACCCCTTGTTGATATGTTCTTAAATAACCCTGACTACAGTAATGACATGATCGTCAGCAGCGGGCAAGCCCTTGAACAGGTGGGTAACAATGCAGTACTTGTCATAGTTGACGTTAATAAGCCGAGTATCACAGAGTGTCCGGAACTAATCGGCAAGTGCAAGTCAATAGTGGTGCTTGATCACCACAGACAGAGCGCCGAACAGGTTGAGAACGCGACGCTTTCATATGTTGAGCCTTATGCAAGCTCCACGTGTGAAATGGTTTCGGAAATACTGCAGTACACATCGGATGCGGTTAAGATTCGCAATGACGAAGCAGATTGCATGTATTCCGGTATCATGGTGGACACCAACAACTTTATGCAGAAAACCGGTGTCCGTACTTTCGAAGCAGCAGCATTTTTAAGAAGAAACGGCGCTGATGTCACAAGAGTTCGCAAGCTTTTCAGAGAGGACGCCAATGACTATCGTGCCAGAGCCGATGCCGTCAGTGAAGCAGAGATATACAGAGACTGCTATGCCATCACCATATGTGACGGCAAGGGCTGTTCAAGTCCTACCGTCGTAGGAGCACAGGCCGCTAACGAGCTTTTAAACATAAAGGGTGTCAAAGCAAGTTTTGTTTTTACAGATTATCAGAATCAGATCTATATCAGCGCACGTTCCATCGACGAGGTTAATGTTCAGGTTATCATGGAGAAGATGGGCGGCGGTGGACATATGAGCGTGGCAGGCTGCCAGATGGAAGGCATTTCTATCAATGATGCCATGCAGCGCCTGAGGGAGACCCTCGACGCTATGATCGAAGGAGGAGAGTTGTAATGAAAGTTATTCTTTTGCAGGATGTAAAGAGCCTTGGTAAGAAAGGCCAGATAGTAGAGGTTAATGACGGATACGCCAGAAACTTTATTTTACCTAAGAAATTGGGTACGGAGGCTACCAGTCAGAACCTTAATACACTTAAGTTACAGAAAGCCAACGAGGCTAAGATCGCCCAGGAGAATCTGGACAATGCACGTAAGTTTGCTGACGACCTTTCCACGCTTACAGTAGTCATCGGCATGAAGGCAGGCGAGGGCGGTAAGGTATTCGGTTCCGTTTCATCCAAGGAGATCGCCGAGGAGGCGAAGAAACAGTTCGGTGTTGAAATAGACAAAAAGAAAATCGTTCTGGCTGACCCTATCAAGAGTTTCGGAACTTTTGAGATCGGAGTTAAGCTTCATCCCGAGGTTACGGCCAGCATGAAGGTCAAGGTACAGGAGAATGGCTGAAGAATGGCAATCCCGTGTCCTGCCGCAGAATCTTGATGCGGAGAAGTCTGTATTAGGTTCTATGATGATAGACAAAGACGCCATTACCGTGGTGTCTGAGATGTTGTTGGGCGAGGACTTTTACACCAGGCAGAATCAGGTCATGTTTGATGCCATGGTGGAACTGAATAATGAGGGTAAGCCTGTCGATCCCATTACTCTTAAGAATAAGCTTGCGGAAAAGAACATACCTGACGAAATAGTTTCGGCTGATTTTATCCGCGATATGCTTAATTCCGTTCCCACATCGGCCAACGCCAAGTACTATGCGGGAATTGTAGCTGAGAAAGCAACGTTACGAAGGCTCATCAAGGTGGTGGAGCAGGTCGCAAATAACTGCTACAACCAGTCGGATCCCATTGATACGATCCTTGAGGAAACAGAGAAGCAGGTTTTTAAAGTTGTCCAGAAGAAAAGTGATGATGACTATGTTCCGATCAGTACGGTAGTTAACCGTGCTCTTGATAAGATTTCCATAGCTGCAAGGAATAAAGGTGCTGTTACGGGTATAGCAACAGGTTTTACTGATCTTGATTACAAGACTGCCGGAATGCAGCCTTCTGACCTTGTACTAATCGCAGCCCGTCCTTCCATGGGTAAGACTGCATTTGCCCTTAACATAGTTGAGAACGTTGCGATCAAGCAGCACAAGACCATAGCTGTTTTTTCTTTGGAAATGTCAAAGGAACAGCTGGTTAACCGTATGTTTTCACTGGAATCCCACGTGGATGCTCAGAAGCTTCGTGTAGGTAACCTTGACGAAGCTGATTGGGAGAATCTGATCGAGGGTGCGGGAATAATAGGCGAATCCGGGCTTATAATAGACGATACGCCGGGTATCAGTATCGGTGAGCTCAGGAGTAAGTGTCGTAAGTATAAGCTTGAGCACGATCTTCAGATGATAATAATCGACTACCTGCAGTTGATGACCGGATCCGGTAAGGGTGCCGAGTCAAGACAGCAGGAAATATCAGAAATATCTCGTTCCCTGAAGGCGATTGCCAGAGAATTAAAAGTGCCTGTAATCGCACTTTCACAGCTTTCGCGTGCCGTTGAGCAGCGTCCCGACCACAGGCCCATGCTTTCGGACCTCCGTGAATCCGGTGCTATCGAGCAGGATGCGGACGTTGTAATGTTTCTTTATCGAGATGATTATTACAACAAGGATACGGACAAGAAGGGTATCTCGGAAGTCATCATAGCCAAGCAGCGTAACGGTCCCATAGGAACCGTTGAGCTTGCATGGATCCCTGAACTTACCAAGTTTGCGAACCTTGAAAGAAGAAAGAGCGAATTCTGATATAGATTACAGTTCGGGTATTATATATTCGATCGCCGACATAAAAGAAGAATATATCGGGTAAACCTGCTCGATAGGAAGAGTACCGTTTTCTTCGGGAATAGCGCACATCAAGTACAGTTCCTCCATAGCTTCATTAAGGCGGAACTGTACGAGATCGAAGTTCTCCGCAGCGCGTGTGCTCTCTTTTTTTATTTCTTCAAAGTATTTGGGTTCCACAGGCATTGTGCAAATAAAACAAAGAATACAGTCTTCGCTATCTTCATCTTCTTCGCTGTTTTTGCAGTAAAGACGGATGGCGCAGTTGAACCCGCTCTCTATATTTATGCATGGAGTTGTGTCGGCATCCTCACCGATGGAGCAGCGCACGCCCTGAGCACTGAACATGTTGAAGTACTGATTCAGTTTAACCGATATATTCGGGGTGTCCTGATGGTTCAGGGCATAAAGATTCCGCATATTCTCAATTTCA
>JAILHY010000191.1 GCA_024695575.1 Lachnospiraceae bacterium | reverse complement strand
CTTAGCTGTAAACATCCATCCTTACCTTCCTTTCATAAAACCAGACCTAATATTACAAACACTTATCTTTACTCCCTCATAATGAATCCTTTAATTTCCACATAAAACATACCTGTGTTTTGCGTTAGGCTTTTCCACGATAATCAATATGATCTCGACCGTGCCCATTCCTTCCTCTTCGGAAATCAGTTCTTTGAATCCTTTTAGTTTCATCTTGTCCTCCTAAATATTCATAAATGCCGGAATCATTATTATTGCCAGCATATCCCCCAGTAACATCATCATAGGAAAAAGAAGCTTCGTTCCTGCCTCCTCGCCCGCTTTCAGAGCCCTTTGTTTTCGCTCTGTAAACGCATTCCCGGATTCCGCCCGCAACAGTTCTGACAGTCTGGTGCTTCCGGTTTTGATGTTTTGTGATACAAGAGCCGTAAATCTGACGGTCTCCGGCGTTCCCGTTCTTTCACCAAACCTTGTATATACTACCGTTTCGGATATGCCGCTCTTTAACTCATTGGCGGAAACAGTCATTTCCTCATATATGGGTTTATGATTGTCTCCGGTCTTTTGTGCTTTGTCACAAAGCAAAAGCCATATATTCCTGAAGGTCATTCCCGAGGATATGTACATTGTCATTTTCTGTAGTATTCCCGGGAGTTCCCTTACTATCTCGTCTTTGCGCTTTTTAACGCTGTTTTCTTTATCCTTCTTAAAGCCGACATGCAGACACGCAACAGCAACCAGCCCCAGCAAAATAAAAACAGGATTACGCTTTGAAGCGCTGTAATAGTATTCCGCTTTTTTCCCATCCACACTTCCGGGCATTTCGGCAAAGGGTTTTGTCATCATGGCATTCTCAGAAAGGACTGTTTCTATAGTTGATATGATTACATTTCTTTTTATTCTTGTTTGTACCTCAATGCCCGGTTGTGCGTGTATGGGTATGCTATAGTCCTTAGAAAAGGACTTGTAGCTGATGTTAAGTCTGATCGCCGTATCAAAGGGATCGGGATAAAGAATCTTTCCTTCATCACTTATCAGTTCCGTATCCTCCGGCAACCATTCAAAGTCAAAGGGTAACGAGTCGAGCTTTTCATAGAAATTAAGGTCGCCTGCGACCTTTTCCGTATTATCGCTTCCTGCCAGTAGCTTCTCCATCATGGCTTCATGATTTGAAGTAAGCAGGTCATTAAGCTCATCTTCCGTATATTCCCTTGCTTCTACTTTTATTTCCAAGCCTTCAAACGTTTCTCCTCCTACCCTTGCATCAATCGTATACTCCTCCGATGAAAGGCCCGGTGCATTTCTCATGATCCCTTCTCCCGGTATCTTTAGAGAACTGCTTCCCGACGAGAAAAATAAAACGAATGAACACGTGATTATCGCTATATAAATGTATAATTCCTTTTTGTTGATCTTCATACTTTGATATCCATTATCTTTTCGGCAAAATAAGCTGCCGTCACATAAAGGACAAGACATACCGTCATAAATACTCTCCCCGTGATCCCTGAGTACAGACAGTCGAAATAACCCACGGAGGTTATCCTCAGATACATGAGGATAAAAAACGGGAGAACTTCCATCATTCGCAGCTCCAGCTTCTTTTCTGCTATTATCAGTTCGATTTCTTTGTCAACACAAATCTTCCCGCGGATGGTTTCCGCCGCCGTTCCCAGCACCTCCGTGACATTTCCGCCATAGCGCTTTGCGCATCCAAGCACATCGGAAAAGGCCGCTATGTCTTCGTCACCGCTTCTTACAGCAATGTCCTTTATCAATTCCTCAAGTGTCATATTTACCTCGAGGCCTTTTCTGATCTTTATGATCTCCCCCGCCATCATGCTTTCTTTTCCATAGAACATTTCCATGTCTTTCCTCGCTTCCAGAAAAGCATTTTCCATGGAATAGCCTGCATTCATGCCCGCACTCACTGCACGTAGCATCTCTGCAAATTCTTCCTTGAGTTTCTTTAATCTCCTGGCGCCAAGCATTTTCACATAGAATCTGTAAAACAATGCAAACCCCGGGAGCATTATAAGAAACACCTTATACGACCTGTAAAAGAAATACGCCGCCGCAGCCGCAACGCAAACATAAATAGTGACTGCTTTAATTATTTCCGAGGCATTTGGTTTATAGACTTTGTAATCCATTAAACACAATCCTCCCCGTATGTCCTGTATAGCTTATCCTTGTGTATAAGCTCCCCTACCTTCTTTAATTCACCCCTGTCAAAAAAATACAATCTGTTTAACTCTACTTCCCCGCTTACAACTCCGTTAGTTTCCGCTATCTCAAGGACTTTTCTCGTTCCGTCCCGTAATCTTCCAAGATGAACTATAATGTCTATACCGCTTGCAATCTGACTTCTGATGGCCTGTATGGGTATATCTGCTCCCATAATAACCATTGTCTCCAGCCTCGCGATCATATCCTTAGCGGAGTTGGCATGGCCCGTAGATAAACTTCCGTCGTGACCTGTATTCATGGCCTGAAGCATATCAAGGGCTTCCTCGCCTCGACATTCTCCGACGATGATCCGTTCAGGCCTCATCCTCAAAGCCGAGCGAATCAGGTCCCTTATGGATATCGGCTTTGATTCAGCCATGTTTCCCGCTCTTGTCTCAAGGCGGACCAGATTTTCAGCGTCAAGTATCCTTAGTTCCGCACTGTCTTCGATGGTTATGATTCGTTCTTTACTTGGAATGTACTGCGACAACGCATTCAGGAAGGTGGTCTTACCGGAACCGGTACCACCTGAAATAAAAATGTTATACCCTGCTACAACAAGTTTCTTTATAAAATCTGCGGCATCCTGCGACATGGATCCGATCTCGATAAGCCTCTCCATGGTAATGGGTTTGTCCGGAAATCGTCTTAGTGTTACGATAGGCCCGTTATTAAGACTTATGGGCGGCAGAACTATGTTTACTCTTTCTCCGGTCTTAAGCCTTGCATCCGCTATGGGGCTTGCCTCGTTTACCGAGCGGTTACAGCCTGCAACTATCTGTTGCACTATGTCTGCCAGTCGCTCGGGACTTGCGAATTTCTTTTCGCTCTTAAATACTTTCCCGTTCTTTTCAACAAATATCCCATCGGTTCCGTTGATCATTATCTCGGTAACCGCCTCATCCTCAAGGTACTCCTGGATTACGTCCAGTTTCCTGAGTGAGTTGAATATTTCCTTCCGAAGCCTTATCCTGTCCGCGAAATCAAACATTCTTCTTTCAGGAAAGCCCGTAAGTGTCTCGTCTATGATCGTGTATACTTCGTCATCATTCATGTCCCGGGAAAAGTCCATTTTTTCAACGGCCTGTGCCCTTGCTTTTTCCTTAAGTTCCTCGAACAACTCTTACTCCAAATCGTTGATTATAGTCTTCACATATTCGGCTAACTCCGTATAAGGGAGCATGCTCGGCTCATCAGGAATTCCCTCATATCTCGGGATCTTGACCTTCTTTATCCTGTCCTTAAGATGAGAATAACCTGTCTCTCCCAGTATTATCTCAAACTGGCTCATTTTCGCTCTTCCAAAACTGTCACTTGCATCGATGGTATAAACTCTGTCACAATCGTCGAGCACATCAAAGAGCCCTCCTACCTGCTCGGACAGATCCATGATCAGAACTTCGTAATCTGTTTCACTCCTTATTCTGTCAATGAGCCTGATCCACTGGTCTTTGCTTATGTCCTTGTACTTACTGTAAAGCCTTACGGGCGGAACATAATCAAGTTCCCCTATACGCTCTGCCATACCGCCGATCCTTAGAGAAAAGTTCCCGGTATCACACTCGGAAAAATAAAGCAGATCCATAAGATCATTCCCTGTTTTGCGCCCTTCCATAAGGTCAAAGCCCGAAAAGGTTTCAAAACACAAATACAGTGTTTTCTTTTTCCGTGCCAGAATCTGTCCCATAGTCAGCGCAAATGTTGTCTGAAAGCACCTTTTAATCGGTGAATAGACGCCTATAACGCTTATGGAGCCGGAGCTTCTCTTTGCAGATCCGGCAGTTTCGGCAGAACCAAGACTCAAGACTTTTCTAAGCAGATCGTCTGCAGCAGAATACTTGTATATCATGCCTTCTTCCGTTTCGCTTACCGGAGTCCTTGAAAGACGGACAATAGTCCCAACCTTATCCTTGATCCGCATATCGCTTATGTCGGAGGCTAACAGTATATCCGCCCTGTTACTGCCAATAAATTCATTAAGCGGTTCCTCTTTCGTAAAAAGAAACTGTTCCAATGTGTCCCCGGCTTTACTCCGAAAATACTCACATATCTTCTTTGCGTATGTTTCTTCGGTATCATAGATCACCAGATTTTTCTTTTTCACGCTTTCCTCCAATCCGATTTCCTAAATCCATAACGGCAAGACCTCAAGGATCATATATGCTATAAAAATGGGAATCGATAAATGAACTGAGTATTTTTTCTTTTCCGATGGCTCATCCTTAGTGAAATAATAGGGAATGGCCCTGCCCATGCAGACTAAATTACATATATATGCCGTAAGCATCTTTAACCGCTTTCGTGAATTCCCATTCCGAAGCATTTGAAAGATTGCAAGTACACTGCCTGTAATGAATGTCAGCAATACGAATTTCAACGGATTTGTGACCGAAAGAGCTATAAGTGTGATAAGTTTCACATCACCTGCTCCAAGGGTTCCGATGGAAAAAAAGAAATACAAGATTACAAAGATTAAAATAACTGTTAGATAACGTGGGATAAGATCTTCAAGATCAATTGAAAATCCTTCTGCAATAGTTTGGAAAAACCTGGACAGTACCTGAATCAGCAATAGAAGAATCAGAATGATGTTAGGGATCTTGTGAGTCCTTACATCAATGAGAACCGTCACGAACAGAACCGCAGGAATCAAAAACAGTCCATATGACCACCACCCGTTCGTCTTGAGTTGTAAGGCCGATTATAGACAGCAGATTTTGATTTGTAAATACCTTTTTTTGAAATTATGTCATTTTGTGAAAACTAAACAAAAAAAACAGTGTCCGAGAACCTGCGATTTCGCAAGCCCTCAGAAACACTGTATTTTCTTGTGTCAAAAAGCAGAATTTGCTTCAATTGACTTTCTTATATTTATATAATCTGCAATTTAAGCGAAGTAACCTCTGTTCACATCACTGCCCGATACATCATCGGATCGTAAACTGCGATTGTAAGTCAAGCCTGAGTATACCTTTTCGGTATTCTCCATTACCGGACCGGTTTTGTCCTGTCTGCTCACCACTTCGTATGCTTCTCTAAGCTTGGTAAGAATGCTTACGACATGAAATACCGGGTCCATATCGCAATCCATGTAAGCTCTGGTCAGCTCACCGTTGCAGAATATATACAGTTTTAAGATATTCATACCCATGTCAGCCGATGTATTGACCGAATCCATGAGTTCTCTCAAGGTATTTCTTATCCTACCGATCTCAACCCGAAACGCCGCAGTGTCAGATCTTTCAAGTGCTGCCTTAGCATCTTCTGCGTAGGTAAGGGCGATATCATAAAGGATCACGATCATTTCGGTCTTATTTGCACCCGAAACTCTCAGGGTAAACTCCTGAATCTTCTCCCTGGTCATAGGCTATACCTCATTAACCCTGCAGGAGCTGAAGGACTGACGAAGGTCTTTCATTAGCCTGTGCAAGCATGCTGGTTCCTGCCTGTACCAGAACGTTATTCTTGGTATATTCGGTCATTTCCTCGGCCATATCAATGTCCATGATTCTGGAGTAAGCGCCGGTCATGTTCTCTTCGGAAATATCAAGAGTGCTGATGGTATGCTCAAGTCTGTTCTGATAAGCACCGAGCGCACTGCGGGCAGAGTTGATATACTTAATGGAATAATCCATCTGCGCCAGGAAAACATTGGCATTATCCTCGGTCAGAACATCTTTATCCTGAAGACCGAGAGTTCGTGTGCTGATAGCCTTGATCCTAACGTCTAATTCCTGACCTTCGTTACTTCCCGTCTGCACCTTCATGCTTCCAAGACCCGTAATGTCAAGCTTTATCTCTTCTGCTGCAAACTGATGTCTCGGATCAAGGAACACATGTGTCGTAATCTCTCCGTTTTCGTCTCTGACAGGCTTCCCGGCAACATTGGTATCTATGTAATAAGTTTCCTCTGAGGGCTGTTTCTGCTTAATTTTGTTGCCGTCTATCACATATTCGCCCTTGAGAGTGCCTCCCGCACCATACATTTTAAGCGTGTCTTCCTCCTCGTTTAATGTATAATATCCGAGAAGCTGGCCGTTTGAGTCTTTGACAAGATGCTTGTATGCTATAACATTTCCGCTTCCGTCTCTTTCAAGATATTCCTCAAGATCATCGTCTTTATTATTTACAGGATCATCCTCATAAAGAAGAATGTATCTCTTGACATTATCATCAAATTCTGCGGGCTCTGCGGCACCCGGGTAATACTTTTCCAGGTTGATCCCCGAAAACTTTATCTGACCTTCTGTTTCATTAAGGCTCTTGATCCTCATTCCTTCAAGGGTTTTGTCCTTTATCTCATCTTCGTATTTCTTGAAATCATCAGGCATAAGCCTGAATTCCATTGAAAATCCGTCAGGTCCGTTTACTATCACTCTGTCACCGTCAAATGTAGGAACGCATCCCTTGGGAAACTCGGGACCCAGTTTTATCTTGCAGCCTTCCGGATCCAGTCTTCCGTCTGCAAAATAAGCGGTTTCAATGGATTGAATGGAATATTTACCACTCCTCACATCATCGGAATAGGTTGTGACCTTAAGATCGATATTATCGCTGTAGCCCTTAACATCAAAGCTTCCGTCCAAAAGAGTTCTGCCGTTATACATTGTGGTCTTTGCGACCCTTTCAACCTCGGCCTTTAACTGTTTAATTTCCTCATTTATGTTCTTTCTGTCATTGTCAGACATGGTCCCGTTGCAGGCCTTAACTGCAAGTTCGTTCATTCTCTGGATCATATCCTCGACTTCCTGAAGCGCACCTTCTGCTATCTCGATAACAGAAACGCCATCATTTGAGTTCTGGTTAGCTACCTCAAGGCTCTTGATCTGAGCGTTCATTCTTTTGGCCATTGCAAGGCCGGACGCATTATCCTTGGCGTGATTTATCTTAAGTCCCGAAGATAATCTTTCAAGACTGGTAGCGGTAGCCTCGTCATTCTTTCTGAGGGCAGAATTGGCTATCATTGCGGACACGTTGTAATTGATCTTCATAAGCTATAATCCTTTCTTACTGCGCATTCTTCAGCGCCAAAAGAAACTGTCTTGCAGCCTTGTAAAGTGCTCCTGTCTCCACCGATTCGTCGTTCCTTCGCATCGGTATTCTGGAGAGTGTGACATCCGTGTCCGAGTTCAGTGAGTATACTACTTTAACATTGCTACTAAGTATATCGGCAACTTGTTCCATTTTCGTAACAGTATCTTTGTAATTACATGAAATATATCCAGAAATCTCGTTTTCCTTTACAAACAAGCGGGCTGAGATCCTTCCAAGTCCCTCTGTTTCCGAGGAGATCACAACATTCGCCTCTTCATCGGGGTTGTGAACTACCTTGAGGTTAACAAGGGTCTCTTCTCCGTCAAGGTTCATGGGAACCTCATAGGTCTCACTCTCTGAATAGCGTCTCATTACGCTCATGCCGGTAAAAGCAAGTTTTAACGCTCTTACATCAAGGTAAGTATCCGCGTTCATTGCGCTTTCGTACAAAGAATCCTGAGTCTTCCCGATCATATCCGTATAAGCATCGAGAGTGCTTTCTTTGTCCGTAAAGTGTTCCGGGATCTCATCCGCTGCTGCCTTAGCTTCGTCAGACAAATCTCCGTTAAAGAAGCCGCTTCGGCGTTTCATAAGTCCGTACGCTGCCCGAAGGTTTTCTGCTGTAACGGGAACCTTGTTCTCTACAAGCTCCGTGACCACTTCTTCGGGAGCCTTCATGGCTTCTCTCATTTCCCTGCACTGCTCTTTGTTCCAGGCTTCATCATATTCGGAAGTCGTATCGGCTCCGGCAAGATTCTTATAAAGCGTATCCAATGATGTTTCGTCGGAAAATTCTACGGCATGAATTTTCTCGGGCGATAATTCGTTCCTGATATCCGATACCAGAAGTCCGAAGGAATCGTCAATCTTAAGATCCATTCCCGTATTCTTTGCTGTCTTGATGGCGGTCTTTAAATTCTTTATTGTAAGCTCCGCTCCTGAATTAAGCACGCTTCCAACAGCCGCAAGATCTGATTTTTCAAGCTGATGAAAGAATCTGTACACCTCGATATACTGCTTTCTTTCTTCAGGGTTGATCTCATGGTTCTGTTCAAGCTTATACAGGAACTTTGAATACTTCTCTATTTCTTCTTTTGCGATGTTTTCCTTGGAATCCAGGTATTCGTTTAATTCCTTAACGCTCATGTCGATGGGGGATTTGCCGCCTCTTATGAGCTTAATTGTATCCTCGGGTGTGATCCTGTTAAGAACGGATGTAACCTTTAGATCTGCTTCTCTGATTCTTTCCACGGATTCCTTGGTTATTGGCATGGAATTGTATCCAAGGATCCTTACGGCGCGGCGGTTTTCCGGAGTTATGTCCATTCCGGTTTCCGAAAGAATTTCGTCCACATTTCTGAAGGCTTTCTTAATGGAATCCCCAAGATCACGTCTTACTTCGGTTCCAACCTGTTCGTAGGTCTCAAATGCAAGATCAAATTTCTTCTTGATAGGTACGCCGATGTCTCGAACAGTCCCAAGACTTACGCTGTCGATATCATAAAAGATCTCTCCACTCGCTCCGCTCGGTCGAGATGACATAGAATCGCTCGGTCGAGATGACATGGAATCGCTCGGTTTGGAAGACAAATATGCTATGACTGCTGCCGGAAGTGCCTTAATTTCCTCAACCGCTTCTTTGACCTCGGCTATACCTTTAAGTTCTTTATACTCTTCCGATGCTTCAACTTTCTTAAGCGCATCTACATACTTTTCAAGGTCTTTTGTGTCGATGTGATAATCGCTCTTTAAAAGAAGAAGGTTGGCTTCGCTTGTCATCTTGAGTCTGGTTTCTTCCATGACTCTTGTAAGCTTTACAGCCATGTTATATACGTTTTCTTCTTTTGTAAGAACCGCTTCCTTCGGGCTCTTTCCTTCGGAAATTGCGATGGAAGCATATTTAACGAAATCCTCTTCCGACACGGGAAGCTTAACGGCATTTACTTCCTTCAGTTTCTCAAGACTTTCCTCGTTCACGCAAAAAGAATTGTTTACAAGCCAGGTACCGTTTTCAACGGTCTCAGGATCCGCAGGAATACCAAGCCTTCCGAGAAGATCCTTTACCTGATCCTTAAGTTCCGCGCTGTCTTCCGCTTCGCCTCTTTTTGCAAGATGGCCTTTATCATCGATGGCAAAGTAAGAAGAAGCCGGACCCTGCCCATCTTCCATCTTGGGAGGAAGTGCGCTGTGCTTTGCCAAATACAGGTTTTCCACGGAAACTTCTTTTTCCGTAGATACAAAGAAGCGCTTCATTCCGTCAGTCATCTCGGTGACTTCGGAAAGTTCGTTAAATGCCTCAACAGATTCTTTTATAAGGTCGTTATCCACAGTGATGTCATATTCCGGGATTTCCAATCCACCGGAGGCTATCTCCCGCTTAAGCTCTAGAGTCATCCCGGTTCCTGTCATGGCCTGAACGGTCTCACGGTCGAGAGTGTCGGTAAATCCTTCGATCTCACCACCGCCGAGTGCCACGTCGAGTTTGATCCTGTCCATGATTGTAACGGAATCCTTAACTTCACATTCCATGGGATTGACCCCGTCTTCAGTCATTCTTTGATAGTCTTCGGAAGACACGGTATGAGCCATTACCGTCATATAATCCTGGTTCACGGACACATCGATATCCTTGATCTGGTCCCTGAACTCACTTAAGCTTGTTTTCTTATTCTCGTAGGCCTTGCTATCGGGAATTGCGCTTGAAATATCAGCCGCAAAAGAAACGCCTGATGACTTTACTTCGGGCGCCTGACTGTATGCCTGATTGGCTTTTTTTACTTCCGCAAGGTCGCGATTATCAAAGGAAATGCGCATAAAAATCTCCCTCTGTTTTTTCATTGTAGATCATCGTTTTCAAAAACGATGACATGAGTCGCATCCTTGCATAAAATAAAGGTGAGCACATCCTTTTGCTCACCTTTTATTTCGACATTTCTATTCGTTTTCTTTAGGTCGTGATCAGAATTCGAAGATAACGGCAGTGTAAGCCGGAAGATCAAATTCTATTGAGTAATCCTTGTAATCGCAGTTTTCCTTCTTTGCGGAGATCTCTGCGGGAACCTCGTTACCGCTTCCGCCAAACTCGGTGGCATCAGAATTAAGAAGAAGCTTATATTTGCCTCTCTTTGGAACACCTACCTTGTAGCCCTCCCATTTCATGGGTGTCATGTTGCAGATGAAAAGAAGGCACTTTTTGTCCGCTGCTGTACGACGGAAGAATGCATAGGTGCTTCGATCCTTATCATCCGCATTGAGCCACTCAAATCCCTTCCAGGAATTGTCATCGGTATAGAGACAAGGGTAGTCTCTGTAGATCTCAAGCAGCTTCGAAACGTAGTCCTGCAGTCCGGAATTAAGCGTATTTTGCAAAAGAAACCAGTCTAACTCCCTTTCTTCGCTCCATTCCCGTTCCTGTCCAAAGTCCTGTCCCATGAACAGAAGCTTCTTTCCGCAATGTCCGAACATAAATGTATATCCCACACGGAGGTTTGCGTACTTATCAACCTTGAAGCCGGGCATCTTTTCTACCATTGAGCATTTAAGGTGAACCACCTCATCATGGGAAAGCGGAAGAATATAGTTCTCGTACTCATTGTAGCTCATGGCAAAGGTGAGTGCATAGTGATTATCTTTCCTGAAGAAAGGATCCAGCTTCATGTATTCACAGAAATCATGCATCCAGCCCATATTCCATTTGAAAGAAAAACCAAGGCCGTCATCCTCCACGTCTCCCGTGATCTTGGGCCACGCGGTACTTTCCTCCGCAATGGTCATAAATCCGGGATATTCCTTATGTACTATGGAATTAAGATGCTTAAAGAATTCGATAGCTTCGAGATTTTTGTTCCCGCCGTATTTGTTGGGAACCCACTGACCGTCCTTTTTGCCGTAATCAAGATAAAGCATGGAAGCAACCGCATCCACGCGGATTCCGTCCACATGGAATTCCCTGATCCAGTAGAATACATTGGCAATAAGGAAGTTGCTTATCTCGGTCTTTTCATAATTAAATATCTTGGTACCCCACTCGGGATGCTCGCCCTTTCTGGGATCCGGATGCTCAAAAACAGGACTTCCGTCGAAATCCGCAAGTCCGAAAACATCCTTTGCAAAATGGGCAGGAACCCAGTCAAGAATGACACCTATTCCGTTTCTGTGGAGTTTGTTAACAAGATACATGAAATCCTTGGGCTCACCGTATCTGGATGTCGGCGCATAATACCCCGTTACCTGATAGCCCCAGGATCCGTCAAAAGGATATTCGGCTATGCCCATAAGTTCAATGTGGGTATAGCGCATCTTCTTAAGATAGTCGACTATTCTGTCGGCAAATTCGCGATAGGTATAGAAGCCTTCATCGGTGCGTCCGGGATGGCGCATAAAAGAACCGATGTGGCACTCATAAATTGCAAGAGGCTCCTTGAACATGTCTCTTGCTTCTCTTTCTTTTATCCACTTTCCGTCAGTCCAGCGGAAGCCTGAAAGATCATATATCCGGGACGCAGTTCCGGGGCGTCTCTCTGCATAGTTTGCAAAAGGATCAGCCTTGTAAATCGTGCGTCCGTCCTGCGTATGAATAAAGAACTTGTAAAGATCGCCTGCCTTGGCTCCCTCGACGAAACCTGCCCAGATCCCTCCGGGTCCGAGCTTGCTTAAAGGAATTCCCCATTCCTGCCAGTTGTTGAAATCGCCGATTGCAAATACCTCTCTTGCGTTCGGCGCATAAACGGCAAAATAAACTCCTTCTTTTCCATCCTCTACACAAGGATGAGCGCCCAGTTTCCTGTATATTTCGTAGTGAGTTCCCTGGGCAAAAAGATATTCATCGGTTTCGGTAATAAAACGAGGGTTCATAGATTTCTCCTAAGCAGTAAAATCTTTCTCTTTCAGAACGATCATATCATTACTGTCATAGCGCTTGCCCGTAAGAACGCTGAAGAAGTGACCCACGTTCTTTTTGGAGGCATGAACAATGGCAGAGTCCACGATTTCTTTTACCTCATTTATCATAACGCTGTGAGAATTGGTCTGTCTTTCCTCGATCCTGGTATGGAGGGCAAGAAGACCCATCTCGTCGATGGCATACTCCCTGTCGTAAGCATATTTGCGGGCGAATTCCGCAAGCTCGCCGTTATCCAGTGCTTCAATGTCAAAAGAAACACTAAAGGCTTCAAGGAGATTGCCGTATTCATTTATAAATTTGTGCTTGCTGCGCTTGTTGACCGTCATGGCAACAAACATTTTCTTATCGGATGTGTTTAATGTCCTGTAAATGCTGTCCATGGTCTCGGGACGAAGCTCGTTGGCATCCTGAATGACGATGGCGCAGTCATAAAGAGTCGAAAGAACATTTCCCGCATCCTTGGCATTTAAAGTACTTGCTTTGATCTTGGCAGCCTTGCCCGCTGAAACCTGATTACGTGATGCAAGTTCCAGAATGAATGCTCTTGCAAGATCTACTGAGCTGTCGCTGTCATCACTGTAAATAATGATGTTTCCGTTTGAAGAATCCATTGAGATCTTCGAAAGGGCTTCTTTTAACTGGACAACACCCGATTCCTTCTGAATAAAAGATTCGTAGCGTTCGCACTGCTCGGCGCTGAGTCCGTCATGATCAACGGGAGCGGGTGCAGGAGCTGCAGGTTCAGATGTTACTGACTCAGCAGGCTCTTCAGTCTCAGAAGGTTCATCGTCTTCTGTCTCGTTCGTTTCGGTATCTTCGGAGTTTTCCGCGGTTTCTGCAGTCTCTTCGGGCTCTGTG
>JAILHY010000123.1 GCA_024695575.1 Lachnospiraceae bacterium | reverse complement strand
AGCTTGGCATTTATGATCGCCTTATTTGCCGCGTTCAATGAATAGCCGACAACATCCGGCACTATAAGGCTTGATGTTCCTGCGCTTACATTAAGTATTATCTCCGTTCCCTTATCTACCTTAAGACCTTCGTTAATACTGGTGGAAATAACGGTATCCTTCTCTATCTCCGAAGATTCCTCCCAGGAGATACGGCTCTTTAATCCCACCGATTCAAGGATATCCATTGCTTTCTTATAATCTATGAGGGTAACTCCCGGCATTACTATCTGCTCGATCTTTTCCTCCGAAACAGATACAACAGTAACACTGGTATTGCTCTTGCTTAAGTCGATGACACCAAGGGTCTTGCCTATAAGGAAGATCACTATAACCAGAATAAGGATACCAAGAAGGATTGCCAGTATGGTGGTAGCCTTCTCCATTCGGGAAGAATACTCACTGTCCGGTTCCTCAATCTGAACTCTTGGAAGGTTTCCGGTAACAGCTTCGGTTGTTTTATTTACCTCTTCCACTTCGGAAGTGGTACGTATTACCGTAGCGCCAAACTCCGAGTCGCTGGGTATATTGACAAAGTTTTCGTCAGGGGTGACAAAGGACTGCCTGAGATCGGTAATGAGTTCCTCCATGTTCTGATAACGCTTGTCGGGACTCTTCTGTGTACATTTAAGAACGATCTGTTCAACACTTACCGGGATCTCGGGAACATATTCCTTGGGTGAAGGCATGGGCTCCTGAATCTGTTTAATGGCAATGGCAACGGTAGTATCCCCGTTAAAAGGAACACGTCCCGTAAGCATTTCAAACATGGTTATACCGAGTGAATAAATATCGCTCTTTTCATCGGAATAACCGCCGCGAGCCTGCTCGGGAGAAGTATAATGAACGCTTCCCATTACGTTACTGGTGATGGTATTGCTGGTAGCGGCTTTGGCTATACCAAAGTCCGTAACCTTAACTTTACCGTCATTACTGATGATAACGTTCTGGGGCTTTATATCTCTGTGAATGATATGCTTGTTGTGGGCAGCCTCGATACCAAGGGCGATCTGCATCGCGATGGAAGTAGCTTCCCTTACCGAAAGTCTTGCTTTCTTTTCGATATATTTCTTTAAAGTGATACCCTCAACAAGCTCCATTACGATATAGTTGATGCCAGATTCCTCGCCTACATCGTATACGTTAACTACGTTGGGGTGCATAAGACCTGCAGCCGCCTGGGCTTCGACCTTAAATTTGGACACAAAATTAGCGTTCTCAGAGAATTCCTGCTTGAGAACTTTAACTGCAACCAGTCTGTTAAGTTTGTGGTCTTTCGCTCTATATACATCGGACATTCCGCCGGTACCGATCTTTTCGATGATCTCGTACCGTTCGCCGATAATCATGCCTATCTTAATCATTCAAAACCTCTATTACAACAACCGCTATGTTATCCTTGCCGCCTGCTTCATTGGCAGCCTTCACAAGATCTTCGGCGCGGCTTACAGTATCCCTGCCGCCTTTTAAGATAACCAGCAATTCGTCATCCGCCAGCATATTGGAGAGTCCGTCGGAGCACATGAGTATTATGTCCCCGTCCTTAAGCTTAACTTTAAAATAGTCGGACTCTATGGTATCCTCCGCGCCTACCGCACGGGTTATTATATTCTTATGTTCGTGGGTCCTGGCACTCTCCCTGTCAAGCTGACCCACCTTGATCATTTCTTCCACGTAGGAGTGATCCACGGTGATCTGTCTGATGGAGTCTTTGTTTGCAACATAAAGTCTTGAATCACCTACGTTGCAGACATGAAGTGTATCTCCCTCCACACATGCCAGAACCGCTGTCGTGCCCATACCGATAAGTTCGGAATTCTCGGAGGCTTTGGTCCTTACAGCCAAATTAGCCGCCCGAATGGCCGACTTAAACAATTCCTCGGGATCCTTAGCTTCCGAGGACTCTATTGATTGCTTGATTATATCCACGGCATAGGAGCTAGCAAAGCCTCCGCCGTTGTGACCGCCCATTCCGTCGGCCACGATGAACAGATTCGGAAGATTACCCACGGGATTTTCTGAAGAAAAAACAAAATCCTGATTCATGGATCGCTTTCTGCCGATGTCTGTCAGAGAAAAGGTCTTAAGCACCCTGTCCCTCCTTGCCGGTCGATTCGTCCATGGTACGCTTACGAAGCTGCCCGCAGGCGCCGTCGATATCCCGTCCCATTTCCCTTCTTATAGTAACATTAATTCCGCTTTTTTCAAGTTTATTTTTAAACTCAATGACTCTGGGCCCCGTAGTTTCGCGGTATTCACGCTCCTTGATGGGGTTGACGGGAATAAGGTTTACATGGGCATGAAGACGTCCCGCAAGCTTTATAAGGCCCGCCGCATCTTCATCCAGGTCATTGACGTCTCTAACAAGTGAATACTCAAAGGTTATGCGTCGCCCGGTCTTGTCAAAATAATACTCGCAGGCTTTCATAAGTTCATCGATGGAGTATTTCTTTGCTATTGGCATGAGAGTCTGCCGCTTTTCATCAGTCACGCTGTGGAGTGAAAGCGCCAGCGTTACCGGAAGCTGCTCGTCTGCAAACTTATATATCCCCGGTACCACACCGCAGGTTGATACGGTGAGGTTTCTTTTGCTTATATTTAAGCCCTTGTCGCAGGAAATAAGGTTAATGAACCGGATGAGATTATCATAGTTGTCCATGGGTTCGCCTGAGCCCATGACTACCACGTTCGATACTCTCTCCCCTGTGAGCCTGGTGATCTCGTAAATCTGTGAAAGCATCTCTGATGCGGTGAGGTTACGCTCCAAGCCGTCAAGAGTGGAGGCACAGAATCTGCATCCCATCCTGCATCCCACCTGGGACGAAATACACACGGAATTGCCGTGATGATATTTCATTAGAACGCTCTCAATGAGGTTTCCGTCGGAAAGGGCAAAAAGATACTTTCTGGTACCGTCAAGCTTAGATACCTGCTCCTTGACTGCTTTGACGGTTCTGATCTCGTACTTGTCCACAAATTCTTCCCGAAGCTTAACCGAAAGCTCCGTCATCTCGTCAAAGCTTGTGCAAAGCTTCTCGTGAAGGCGCGAAAAAACCTGGGCCGTCCTGAATTTGGGCAGGCCCATCGCCAGTATCTCTTCATTCAATTCATCATAATAGAGTGAATTTATGTCTGTTTTCATGCTTTCTTTTTAAAACGTGCGATAAAGAAACCGTCGGTCCCGTCCCGGTCGGGTCTTAACTGAAGTGCGTAATCGCTGGCTCTTTCGATATTTCCTTCAAAGAGCTCAGGTATCACGGGACGTAACGAATCTCCTCCAAAGGGAAGATTGTCCGTTATATACTTAACAACCTTCTCGTTCTCAGCCTTATGTATGGTGCAGGTTGAATAAACCAGTATTCCTCCCGGTTTCACATAGTTGGCGGCGGTTGAAACGATCACCTTCTGAAGAGCGCAGATATCACGCATTCCTTCGTTGCTTATGTTATATCTTAAGTCGCTTTTGCGGCCGATGACTCCAAGTCCGGAGCAGGGTGCATCTATTAACACCACGTCTCCTTTTTCCACGAGGGATTCGTTCAGAACAGAGGCATCGTTAACTGAAACCGTCACATTAGTAAGGCCCAGTCTTTCGATGTTCTCATTTATCATGGAAGTCTTCATTTTGCTTACATCGAAGCTTAATACATGGCCCTTGGGATTCATGAGCCCAGCGATAAACGAGGTCTTTCCCCCGGGAGCCGCACACATATCAAGGACCGTAAGGTCGTCCCCTTCCTTAACTCCTGTAGCCAAGGCTGCAAGCATGGAACTTTCGTCCTGTATGATAAAGAAACCTTCCTTAAATCCCGGAATTCTGTCAGGAGATCCCACGAAATCAAAGGTATAGGCCCCCTTCACATATTTGCTTTCGGTAAAGTTAAGTCCCGCTTCCGTCCAGGACTTTACAAGTTGGGATTCTTTTGCTTTATCTATGATCCTTACGGAAATACCGCGGCTTTCCGTTAATCCTTTAAGAAGTGTCTCCGTATCACCCTGTTCTTTTTCAAGCATGTTCACGATCCATAAAGGAACGGAATAGGTAATGGAAAGCCTTGTCAGTCTGTCTTCGACGCCCGAAAGATCAAAAGCTTCCTCGCCCTTGGCTGAAAGCTTACGAAGGACCGCATTGACAAAAGGACAGAATTCTCTGCGGCTTAATTTCTCGCAGAGCTTAACCGCCTCATCGCAGACAGCACTTGCGGGAACCTTATCAAGGTACATGAGCTGGTAAGCGCTCATCCTTAAGATCACGCGTATTATGGGCTTACATTTGGAAACAGGCTTGTCGGAAATACCGTTCAGCACGTAATCAAGTGTAAGCTTGCGGGCCAGTGTTCCTTCAGTAACACGCTTGATAAAGGCCTTGTCCCTGTCATCAAGATAATCGTATTTCTCAAGAATATCCCTAATAAGATAATGACTGAGGGTATCGCCGGTTTCAAGTTCATACAGAGCCTTTGCGATTATTTCACGTACATTAACACTCATCCAAGCTTTTCTCCGCTTTCGATACGAGCTCCCCTTGCAAAATCAGCCCCGCTCATCATCTTCTTGCTCTCTGGCTGGACCTTTACAAGTTCAAGCGTGCCGGAGCCGGCCTTACAGTACAGCTTCTTTCCGGTAAAGAATAGTTCGCCCGGAACAGCCTTTGATAATTCCGGAATATCATCCACAGGTTTAACAAGACCCACCTTAAGGGTTGTTTCTCTGAATCCCGTATATGCTACAGGCCACACGGAAATCCCCCTTACAAGGCAGTCGATCTTATCCGCGGATGTCTTAAAATCTATGAGCCCTTCTTCTTTCTTAAGCATGGGCGCAAATGTCACAAGAGATTCGTCCTGCTTAACGGGCTTTAAAGAACCGTCTTCGATCAAAGGAAGCTTTGAAACAAGAAGCTTTCCTCCAAGCTTTGACAGTTTGTCGTACATTGTAGATTCGTCATCTTCCGTCGCGATGGGGATAGCTTCCGACGCGTAAATATCTCCCGAATCCATTCCCTTGTCCATGCGGATGAGGGTGACTCCGGTTTCTTTGTCACCGTTTATGATGGCGCGCTGAATGGGGGATGCCCCTCTGTAGGAAGGAAGGAGCGATCCGTGAACATTGACGCACCCCAGACGAGGCATATTAAGTATCTCTTCAGAAAGAAACTGCCCGTAGGCAGCAACTACAAAGATATCCGCAGGGATAGTCTTAAGCACGGCTATCTCCTCCGGCGCCTTTATCTTAAGGGGCTTATACACGGGAAGCCCCAGTCTTTCGGCCATTTCGCCCACGTAAGAAGGCACAAGCTTACCGCTTCGGCCCTTGGGTCTGTCTGGCTGGGTGTATACTCCCGTAATCTCATGTCCCGCATCTATAAGCGCTTCAAGAACATTCCCGGCAAAATCCGGGGTTCCCATAAATACTATCTTCAAATCACTCTTCTCCTTCTTCGGATTTCATAAGTTCCGAATTGTCCACAAGATCTCCCTCAACCTTCTCAACATAGAGATGACCGTCAAGATGCTCGATCTCATGGCAGAGAGCCCTGGCCAAGAGTTCCTCGCCCTCCACTTCGATAGGCTCCATCTGCTCGTTTAAGGCTCTGACTTTAACGTGATTGGGGCGGCGCACAAGACCGCTCTTTCCGGGAACCGAAAGACAGCCTTCGTAACCTTCCTGTTCGCCGTCGGATTCAATGATCTCGGGATTGATCAAAACAAGCAGGTCCTCGCCTGTGGTATCTATAACGACGATCCTTTTAAGAACGCCTACCTGAGGTGCCGCAAGTCCCACGCCGTCAGCTTCGTACATGGTCTCGATCATATCGTCTATAAGGAACTTGGTCCTGGGTGTGATCTCCGTAACGACCTTGCTGACCTTGTTAAGTATAGGGTCTCCCATCTCTCTGATCTGTCTGATAGCCATAATCCTTCTCCTTTAATCCCTTCAGAATACGTTCATCGGATCGAAGTCAAAAAAAACAGTTTCCGTAAAAGAAGTTCTTTCAGAAAGAACGCCTTCTATTCTGTCTTTGATCTCCACCAGTTTCCCGTAGTCCGGATCCTTGATGTAAAAAGTAAATCTGTATATATCCTTAATCTTGCCTATGGCGGCCTTTGCGGGGCCAAACACGGAAGATTCAAAGTTTTCTTTTGCGAGAGACACCAGATGCTCGGTCAGACGCTGACCGCCTTCTTCATCCGGTGATGTCACGAGTACGGATAGCATATGTGCCGCCGGAGGGTAGTCCATAAGCTCCCTGTAGGAGGATTCCTCGTTATAGAAGCCTTCGTAATCCTGATTGGCGGCATGAACCACGGCATAGTGGTCAGGCTTATAAGTCTGAATAATGACCTCGCCGGGAATGTCTCCGCGGCCTGCGCGCCCCGCTGCCTGAGTAAGAAGCTGAAAGGTTTTTTCCGCAGCTCTGTAATCGGACTGAAACAGCGACATGTCAGCCGCAAGAACACCTACAAGGGTAACATCCTTAAAATCATGTCCCTTTACTATCATCTGGGTTCCGATAAGAACATCCGCCTCGTGATCCAGGAATTTACCGAGGATCTTTTCGTAGCTGTCCTTCTCGGTGGTGGTATCCGCATCCATTCTGAGAGTACGGGCCTTGGGGAAAATCTTGTGTACTTCCTGCTCCACGCCTTCCGTACCCGCCTTAAACTGGGCAATGTACTTACTGTTACAGGAAGGACAGCGAGCAGGCTTATCCTCCGTATATCCGCAGTAGTGGCATACCATCTTTCCGTTCATATGAAGTGATAAAGACACATCACAGTGCGGACATTTTACCACAAATCCGCATTCTCTACAAGAAACGAAGCCCGCAAGCCCTCTTCTGTTTAAGAACAGCATGATCTGCTGGTTATTGTCAAGCCTGTCGGCCATAAGTTCCTGAAGCTTCCTTGAAAAAATGGACCGATTGCCGCTCTTGAGTTCTTCCCTTAGATCAACCGCAGTAACCTGAGGAAGTGTATTACCCGTAAGACGCTTTGAAAGAGTGAATAGCTTATATTCCCCATTCATTGCCTTGTAATAGGAATCAATGGAGGGGGTGGCACTTCCGAGCACTACACTTGCGCCATGTTCTCTCGCTATCTCTATTGCCGTTTCCCTTGCGTGGAACCTTGGCATTGTCTCGCTTTTGTAGGAGCTTTCATGCTCTTCATCAATTATTATAACTCCAATATCCGGCATTGGGGTAAATAATGCGCTCCGGGGACCGATGACCACGTCCACGAGCCCTTTTGATGCCTGCTCGTAAAGATCGTACTTCTCTCCCTGGGAAAGGGTCGAATTCATCACGGAAACCCCATCACCGAAACGCCTGTAAAATCTCATTAGTGTCTGGTAGGTAAGGGCGATCTCAGGTATAAGCATGATGGCCTGCTTGCCCCTTGAAAGCACATCCTCGATTATCCGCATATAGACTTCGGTTTTACCGCTTCCGGTAATTCCGTGGATCAGATATGTTTCATGAATGCCCTCGTCCATATCCTTTCGCACACAGTCTGCGATACGTGCCTGTTCGTCGCTCAATACAGGTCTTGTGGAATCGATGTTTCTGGTATGAACCCGGTTTCGAAGAAGCCTTTCTTCTTTGATCTCAATGATTCTGCCCTCGATCAGCTTGTTGATCGTTGCCGCACTTACGTGTAGTTTGGAATCAACAAGGCTCTTGGGAATCTCAGGCTCCTCTTTTAAGGCATAAAGAAGTCTTAATCTTGCTACACTTTTCTTTCTGATTGATTCGTCTATAAGCCTGTCGATCACCTCGATATCAGCAAGGCGTACGATGGTCTTTTTTAAGGACGGTTCGATCTTTCTTTTAACCGGAAGGACCGTTTTAAGTGCGGCGCTCATGGTGGATCCGTAGTTTCGCTTGATCCAGGCCGCAAGCTTTAATCTTGAGTCTGTAAAAGAAATATCCTTGTCGCTTACGGAGCTTATTTCCTTAAGTCTGTCCACGGGCAGTTCCGATCTGTCCGAAAGCTCCACGACAACACCTTTTTTAAGATTGTTACCCCTTCCGAATGGCACCTCCACGCGGGTCCCCACGTCAACAAGACCCTTTAATGCATCCGGAATAATGTAGGTAAAGGGTCGATCCACGGCTTCGTGGGATATGTCGATAATGATCTTTGCAAAAGGTTTATTGTCCATCAGATATCCTAAAGTGTTTGATTATCAGCTGAACGCTTTCTTTTCCGCGAAATTCGTTTATGGACAGGGTATAAAGAACATCAATGGAGTCCGAATTCTCTATTGCGGTATTCAGGCCTGTAAAATCGCCGAAATAAAGCATTTCGTAGGAAAGCCCGTCTTCCTCCGTCGCCCGGTATTTGGCGGCATTTTTGCTCTTTCCCATGACACAGGCAAGAGTAAGCTTAAGACCCTTACCCATAAATAAAGGTGTCTCGTTCCCCGTTCCGAAGGGTTCAAGGCGCGCTATTTCACGTGCCAGAGCCATATCTGCACGGTACAGCGGAAGCCTTGCGTCTACCCGTACTGTTTCCTTACAATCCTCATCCGTGAGCCTACAGTTCTCATTAAGACAAGTTCTGAAAGCATCAAGGTTCTCTGCCTTTAAAGTAACACCTGCAGCCAGTTTGTGACCGCCGAATTTAACGAGCAGAGGCTCCGCTTTGATAAGGCCTTCATACATATCATAGGCTTCAATGCCGCGTCCGCTTCCTTTGATAAGTCCGTCTCCCGAATCCGTCAGTACATAGGTGGGACGAACGTACTTTTCCCTGATCCTGCCTGCAATAATGCCTGCAAGGCTTTCATGACAGCCGGGGAGATAGACTACAATAACCTTGTCGGTGATCCCCGCGGATTCAAGCATCTTAAATGCCTTCTCTGCCCATTCCGCCGTCATTTCCTTACGGGCATTGTTTAGTTCCGTAAGCTCCGCGGCTTTCTTTGAAGCTTCATTGGGATCAGGCTCGGCTATAAGCGCTAAGGACTTAAGGGGGGATGCTATCCTGCCGCTTGCATTGATACAGGGTCCAAGCACAAATCCCAGCATATATGCCGTTATTTTTCGCCCCGTAAGACCGGTTTTCTCTATCAGGGAACGTATGCCGATATTTCCGCTGTGTTCCATGAGCTTCATGCCGTTAACCACGAGGCTACGGTTTTCGTCCTTTAATTCCATGACATCACAGACCGTGGCAAGAGCGGCAAGTTCGGTAAATTCATCTTTAAGGCTTTGAAACTCCTTTGTAGCTTCGCATCCTTCACT
Source organism: Lachnospiraceae bacterium (assembly GCA_024695575.1). Taxonomy (GTDB): domain Bacteria; phylum Bacillota; class Clostridia; order Lachnospirales; family Lachnospiraceae; genus UBA1258. The sequence continues at coordinate 4,087 of JAILHY010000123.1, read as the reverse complement.
CCCGGCAAGAGCCATGATAACTTTATAGGCCACAAAGGCTCCGCAAATACCTTTAAAAGGATATTCATCCTCAGGGAGCTTTGGATCCACGAGGCCGTCACAGTCAGGCACTCGATAGGTCCTGCCGGCTTCACTTTCCTCGTAGGGAACCTCGTGATGATCCGTTACTATGACACGCATGCCCACATCACGGGCTTTCTTTACTTCCTCGGAGGCAGAAATTCCGTTGTCACAGGTAATGATGGTCCCAACGCCATCCTTCTGTGCCCTCTCGATAATCCGCATGTTGATCCCGTATCCGTCCGCTATTCTGTGAGGGATGACGCAGTCCACATTGCCCCCGAAAAACCTGAGTCCGCGGTACAGAATATACGTGGAACATATCCCGTCCACATCATAGTCCCCTATAATACGGATCCTTCCCTGTTCCAATAAAGCATCTTTAATAGCCAAAACAACCCGTTCCATGCCATATAGCATGAACGGGTCGTGGAAATCATTTAAAGAAGGGGACAGGAATGACCTTATCCCCTCCTCTGTTACATCTCTGTGAGAAAGAATCTTTGCAACAACAGAAGAAATGCCGTACTTACGCGAAATATATTCAATGTCCGCATCCGTATGCAATTCTACCCATTTTTCAAATTGCTGTACCATTAAGCTTCCTTTTTGGCGATTTTAGTTCTGAGTACATACCAGAGCGCACCTGCAAGGCAGATGGATGAATAAGTACCGCAAAGGATACCTACCGAAAGCGGAAGTGCAAATTCCTTAACCGAGCTTACACCGAAGATGTAAAGCGCTACAACCATTACGAAGGTTGTAAGGGAAGTGAAAATGCTTCGGGAAAGGGTGCTTGTTACCGCTTCGTTTACGATCTTTGCAAGGTCGATCTTGCCGGTAGCTTCCTTAAGTTCCTCACGCACACGGTCGAAGATAACGATGGTGGCGTTGATGGAGTAACCTACGATTGTAAGCATGCAGGCTACGAAAGTTGATCCTACGCTGATATAAGCCAGTGCGTAGAAAGTAAGTGTTACAAGTACGTCGTGTGTAAGGGCTACAACAGAACTTGCACCGAATCTGATGTCCTTAAATCTGAACCAGATGTACACGAGCATACATACACATGCTACGATGAGTGCGATGATAGTCTCTCTCTGTGCTTCCTTACTGATGGTAGAAGAAATGGACTCAGCTCTGATGGTTTCTTTGTCCACTCCAAAGTTGGTTGCAAAATACTCGTTCAGTTTCTCTCTCTGATCGGCATTAAGAGTGATGGTCTTAAAGATGACTTCGTTGGAACCCTGAACCTTTGTTACGATAACACTGGCATCACCGATGATGTTCTCAATGTCGGAAACCATAAGCTTGTTGATCTCGTCAAGAGAGTAATCCTTGTCAAAGCTTACGTTGGTCTGTGTACCGCCTAAGAAATCAAGGCTGAAGTTAAGGGAATTACCTCTGGTTGCGATACCCTTGTTAACAAAGAGCATCATTACAAGACCGATAACAATGGCAAGACCCGATACACCAAAGAAGATCTTTCTTTTGCCGATGAAGTCGATGGCCTTAACTTCCTTGGCAACACCGAAAAGCTTGGGGCTGTCAAGTCCGATTGCAACAAGTGACTTAAGAAGCAGCTTGGTGATAACGACTGCGGTAAACATTGATAAAACGATACCGAGTGTAAGTGTCTGAGCAAAGCCCTTGATAGATCCGGAACCCATGATCCAGAGAACGAAAGCTGCGATCAGTGTGGTGATGTTACCGTCGAGGATCGCGCTCATAGCCTTGGAATAAGCTACCTTGATAGCGGAATCAACTGTCTTGCCGCTGCGAAGCTCCTCTCTGATGCGGGCAAATATGATAACGTTGGCATCCACGGCCATACCGATTGAAAGGATGATACCTGCGATACCGGGAAGGGTAAGGGTTATACCAAAGCCGTTGATGAGCATTATTTCAAGTCCTGCGTACAAAGCAAGTGCAATGGCACTTGTAAGGCCGAGGAAATAGTAGATGACAAGCATCAGGATAACTACGATGATGAAACCTACAAGGCCTGCAAGGAGTGAGGTGCTGATGGCTTCCTGACCAAGAGATGCACCTACTACGTTGGAACGAAGTTCGGCAAGTTCAACCTTAAGTCCACCGATACGGATGGAGCTTGCTACCCTCTCGGCTTCCTCATATGAAGCCATACCGGAAATTGTTGCAACACCACCGGAGATAGGCTCGTTAACCTTGGGAACGCTTACGAATTCACCGTCATAGTAAATTGCGATGGTATCGTTACCTCTGTCGTAAGCTCTCTGAGTTGCCTGATAGAAAGCATTGCCGCCTTCAGCAGTAAGAGTAAGCTGTACTACGAATTCGGCATTACCCATCTGCTGGTCCTTGTGAGAACCTGCCTGTGCGGTCTTAACATCGGTACCTACCAAAACGATGGTTCCGTCTGCGAGGATGTCCTTGATGGAACGGTTAAGTACGTAGCCGTAGCCCTCTTCGCTGTAGGTCACGGTGTAGTTCTCTACACCGTCATTGCCGTAGTGTTCGATAAAATAAAGAGTACCGGGATTACCAAGTTCCTGAAGGATGGCGTTAGCATCATATACGCCGGGGATCTCGATGTTGATACGATCGGTTCCTTCTTTGTAAACCTGTGCCTCTGTTGAATAGTTCTCTACTCTCTTTTTAAGCTTGGTGATGGTGTCTTCCATATCCTGTGATGAAGGAGGTGTGTCACCGACTGCCTGATAGGTGATGGATACACCGCCCGCAAGATCAAGACCAAGCTTAATCTCCTTTGCGGAACCTGTTTTGTCTGCGCCTAAACCTACGATGTCCAGGATTCCCACAAATATTGTGGCTGCGACGATCAGTGCAAGCGCCGCAAATGCCTTTCCTTTACTCATTACATTAATCTCCTTTGTTGATTTATTCCGCTTCGCTGTCGCTCTCTTTGGCAGGGAGTTTCACGAACACACTGGCAATTCTGTTCTGCTTGATACCAACCACCTTAAGGGTGGTACCGTCTGCAAGGGACACAACTTCCTTGTCTTCAGGGATTCGGTCGATCTGGTCAAGCACCAACCCTCCGATTATATCATAATCCTCCGACTCAAAGGAAGTCCCAATTTGATCATTTATATCTTCAAGACGCATTCTGGACTCAATCAGGTATCCGCCGTCCTTCTCCTGAATAAGGGCAGCCTCGTCTTTATCGAATTCATCTCTTATCTCGCCCACGATCTCCTCTAAGAGGTCTTCCAGGGTGATCATTCCCACGGTCTCGCCGTACTCGTTGTTGACGAAAGCCAGATTGTAGGATTCGCGTCTTAATTCAAGAAGAAGATCATTGGTCTTCTTGTATTCGTATGTATAATAGGCTTCTCTTAAGAACTTCGACACGGTAAATTTGGATGAATCCTTAAGTCTTATAAGGTCCTTAACGTTGATAAAGCCTATGATGTTTTCTTTTTCCTCTTTGTAAACTGGAAGGCGGGTGTACATAGTCTCCCTGAATACCTTCATAATTTCCCTGTAGCTGGCCGTAACGGGGATGCTTGTCATATCGATACGGGGTATCATTATGTCCTTGGCTACGGACTCGCGAAAATCAAACACGTTGGTGATGATCTTCTTTTCATCCTGCTCGATAACGCCGTCCTCGTGGGATACGTCCACATAGGTCCTGAACTCATTCTCGGTTATCCCTGCCGAGTATGCATCCTTTTGTCCCATGATAAAGAAAAAGAAAAGGACGATCTTATCAAGAACCCATACCACAGGAAGCAGGATTATCATTAGGAATCTTATAACCGGCGCCACAAAAAGCGAAAGGCTTACGTAATTGCGGCGTGCCAGGGTCTTGGGAATTATTTCACCGAAGATAAGCACCAGAAACGTTAATATACCGGTTGCGGCACTGACGTAAATATTTCCGAAAAGCCTTGCGGTCATAACCGTTGCAAGAGCCGATGCACTTAAATTCACAACATTGTTGCCCACAAGGATGGTTGTGATCATACGGTCATATTTGTCCATAACCTTTTTTAAAGTCTGGGCATTCTTGCGACCCTCT
>JAILHY010000108.1 GCA_024695575.1 Lachnospiraceae bacterium | reverse complement strand
TTTATACGGGAGAGTTTCTCTGAAAGACGTTCAAGTACAGGCTGGATCTCTTCCTGATCTATGGGTTTAAGAATATAATCAAATCCTGTCTGCTTAAAGAAAGTACGGACATTCTCAAAATCATTGTATGCACTGACCATTACAAACTCAGCATTCACGCCGTCTTCCCTGAGCTGTCTGATAAACTCATTGCCATCCATGACAGGCATCTTTAGATCACAAAAGATCACGTCCGGTGAAAGGGTTCTGATCTCGTCTATAGCCTTAAGGGGATTAGTGTTTGACCCCGCTACTTCAAAGCCGTTGTCCAGCCAGGCAACGGTTGTGGCCATTTCCTCAAGTATCAGTCCGTCATCATCCACCAGATAGACTTTGTACATAGAAACCTCACAGTATTTGATACTCTGATTGTAAAGAAAAAAAGACCAACCGTCAATTGACGATTGGTCTAAGCAAAACTTGATTAATCCTGAACGTAAGGCATAAGTGCAATATGTCTAGCGCGCTTGATAGCAACGGTTAATGCTCTCTGATGCTTAGCACAGTTACCGGTAATTCTGCGAGGAAGAATCTTACCACGCTCGGATACGTATCTCTTTAACTTGTTAACATCCTTGTAGTCGATTACATTGTCCTTACCGCAAAATACGCAAACTTTTTTTCTTCTGCGAAAGCCACCCTTTCTTCTAACGGGTGCATCGGCCTTGTCGCCTTTATCAGTTGCTTTATTGAATGCCATGATTTAACCTCCTTTTAGCGTGTAGGTTGTGAAAAAGGAAGGTCCTCCTCTATTCCCTCGGGAATATTCATGAAATCGCCGCCGGCTGACTGAGGTCTGTCACTGCTTCCCCCGAAATCACCGCCGTTGGAACCTGAGTTCTTGCTCTCGGCAAATTCCTGATCCTCTGCCACAACTTCCGTGGTGTAAACCTTTACACCATCCTTGTTGGTGTAGCTGCCGGTCTGAATACGGCCGGATACTACAAGCTTAGTTCCCTTATGAAGATACTTCTCCGCAAACTCACCGGACTTGCCAAAAGCAACGATGTTGATAAAATCTGCAGTCTGCTCACCATCCTGGCCGTTTGAACGACCACCCCTTCTGTCAACTGCAAGGGTGTATCTTGCGATCGCAAGAGAATTCTCGCCCTGGCTGTATCTGACCTCAGGATCTCTGGTTAATCTTCCCATAAGTACAACTTTATTCATAAATGTGTTTTCTCCTTGATTATGCTTCGTCAGTGCGAACGATCAAGAATCTGAGAACATTGTCCATAATGCGAACTCTGTTTTCGATTTCAGCGGGAGCTGTAGCCTCTGCTTCAAACTGGATGAAGTAGTAGAATGCTTCGCTCATCTTCTGAATGTCGTAAGCAAGTTTCTTCTTACCTGCTTCATCAACATTGGTGATCTTGCCGCCGAATCTTTCGACATAAGCCTTAGCCTTATTGACAACTGCGGCTCTCTCGTCATCTTCGATCTTCGCATTAACAACGATTGTTAATTCATACTTGTTCATGCTTTACCTCCTTCTGGTCTCTGGCCCCTTATCCTGTAAGGAGCAAGGAAATTATTTATCACGGAAATCCATATTACCATATCACGCGGCAGGAATCAAGGTTTTTTTACGTTTTTTATCATTTTTTCGACCTGAACCCTAGGCATCATGACCTGTCTGTCACATCCAAGGCACTTTAATCGGAAATCCGCGCCCACACGCAACACTTTCCAGTCTTTGCTTCCGCAGGGATGAGGTTTCTTCATGATGAGAATATCATCTACTGCTATATCCATTGCCTACCACCATTTTTCAAAAAGAACATTCAGATCAACATTACCGCTTATACCGTCGATATGGCCTGTGTCAGTGTACTGCCATATGTCGTATTCATAAGGGAAATACAAGGGATCGTTGAAGGCCCAGATCGATGTGATCTTGGCAGGATCGTACAGTTCGTTATAGTTGGCGTACCACTTTCCGTAATCCTCGAGCCTCTCAAATTCCATCATGCGTACAAAGTACTTCATGTTGGCATAGATCATGGGGCGATATCCCGCATTTTTAACCGTTTCGCAAAAAGCAATTATAAAATCGGTCCGCTCCGTATTGGTAAGATCCTTGGTTCTGGCGGTGTCGCCCGCGTATTCAACGTCGATGACCACCGGACCGTTGATCTTGTAGGGCTTGATAAGATCGAGAGCCATGTTGGCTTCCTCTACCGCCTCGTCCTCGGATGTAGCCTGAGTATAGAAATAAACGCCTATGTTAATCCCTACGCTCTTTGCGCCGTCCATGTGGCTTTTGAACATGTTGTCTTCCACAAGCTTGCCGTCTGCACCATAGCCTCTGAATGCGCAGCGGATAATGGCAAAATCAACGCCTGCAGCCTTGACCTTCTCCCAGTCGATTTTCTTTTGGAATGTGGAAACGTCAATGCCGATGTAGGAAGTGACATTGCCGTCAACATTGGTGTAATGAAGGAGTCCTGTATCCTCGTCTTTAATAAACAAGGAACTTTCAATACTGCTTAATTTTAGTTCCTTATTGAAGGGCTCAAAAATAAAGCGGCTTCCGTCGGTAAACACAAGATCATTGGGGAAAAGATATCTGAGATAATTGCCTGTTCCACCGGAGATCTGAGCAACTTCGTGAATCTGCTCCTTGTACTCGCTGTCAACACGCTCTTCCGCCTCGACCCTGGCATCCTCGGCTGCTTTGGATACCGCGCTGTCAAGCTCAGCCTGGGTGTAGGTGATCTCAGGCTCGGGTTCGGGTTCAGGCTTGGAAAATGCTTCTTTTACATAAACAAGATAGGTAATACCGAATAAGGTAATGGAAATAAGCAAAAGAACAAGACCGCAGATAAAAAGCGGCTTGCCGGGAGTCCTCCTGACCGTACTTACGTAAGACTCGGAGGAAAGATACTTATTTTCAGAGGTTTCCGTTTCGTCTGCCGGAACCTTTTCAAATTCAACGTCCTGTAAATCCATGATGCTCCTTAAAACAATTATTTACCCTGGGCTTCGGGCGGATCCTTCTCAAAAATAACGGAATCGAAGGTCTTGGAAGCATGTCCCTGCTGCTTGTCGCCCTTGGCCGTCCAGGCCACAAGGAAGGGCTTGTACAGCTTCTTTACCAGCCTGAATCCGGGATTGCGAACGTCCTCGTGATTATATGCCACAAAATCCGGGCGGGATATGATATTGATCATAAGATTAGACATTACGAACCTTACAATTGGATTCATTCTCTGAATATCCGTAAAAGAACAGGAAAGCTGGCCTCTTATGATCTCAGGGTGCTTCTTACGAAACCACTTTACAAGGAAAGGACTGAAGGATTCGATACAAAACCTGCCCTTGTAGTTCTTAAGCTGGTCATAGACCTTCTCGCATAACTCATAATTCCTGGCGCCGTTGTCACCTTTAATCTCACAGATAAGATCCGTATCACCAAGAACGTCCAAAACCTCCTCAAAAGAAGGGATGCACTCATCTGTGTCTTTAAGCTTAAATCCCTTAAGCTCGTCAAAGGTATAGTTCTTAAGCTTGCCGTCGATAGAACACATGCGCTTAAGATTTCCGTCATGGAAAACAACAAGCCTTCCGTCCTTGGACATCTGAACATCCAGTTCAACGCCAAATCCATTCTCTCTTGCAAGTCCGAAGGCTGTAAGAGAATTCTCAGGTACAGGCCCTCCGTGAAGCCCTCTGTGAGCGTACATCTTCTGTTCAAAATATGATGTATTCCTGCGCTTGCCGGGTTTGATGGAATAAAGATAAAATGCAACAAAAAAAACCAGTATAACTAAAATAATGACAAGAACTTTAATTACAATATCCATAGTGCCTTCTATTGTCAGAGTCTCCTTTGGAAACAAAGACGGGTGTTTAATACATCGATAGGATACCACATCTTGCGGTAAAAAAAAAGAAGCCTGAATAAAATTTCAAGCTTCAAATGAGAGGTGCCAGACGGATTTGAACCGCCGATCAGGGAGTTGCAGTCCCACGCCTTACCACTTGGCTATGGCACCATATGCGAAATCGCTTCGCGATTTTGCAGTCGGTCCGCTCGACGCTTGGAGCGGTTAATTCAGAGAAACATCGAGTGAAATGAGATGTTTCATCAATAGTTATGAACGATAACCTTCAGTGACTCCGACGAGAATCGAACTCGTGTTACCGCCGTGAAAGGGCGATGTCTTAACCGCTTGACCACGGAGCCAATATCTATTTACGAAAAAAACTCAGACCTATAATCTGAGTAGCTCCCCGAGTAGGGTTTGAACCTACGACCCTCCGGTTAACAGCCGGATGCTCTGCCGCTGAGCTATCGAGGATTTGTCGCTTTCCGAAGGAATGCGACCACCGATACATGAAACATTCATTATCGATGGATTTACGCGC
>JAILHY010000059.1 GCA_024695575.1 Lachnospiraceae bacterium | reverse complement strand
GTTGTCTCCCGTCATCTTGTGTGCCTTCTCAAGATAAGGGATCGCCGAAGAATAATTCTTGGCTGCTGTCAGCTCGTCAATCTTTTCGATCTGATACTCAAGCGAATTCTGTCTAGAGATCTTACGTCCCTGAATAACGATTATAACGATGATAAGGACAAGTATGATCCCCATAAAGATATAGGCGATCTTATTACCCGCATGGCCGTTAAGAATACTTGAAATGAGGTTCGGATCGTTATCGAACTCCATATCGTCAAAATCAATTTCTTTGGCCTGATGCTTAAGGTCCCTTAAGGTCTTGTCGATCTCGCCGTCAACTTCCACGTCAAAATTGGGCACTATCTGAAATTCAGTTCCGCAATTCTCGCAATAAAGCTTGTCATCCGGTATATCTTTACCGCAATTAGGACATTTCATATTCTACCTCTTTAAAAGGCTCTTTACGCAGTTTGCCATCAGCATTGCGATGGTCATGGGCCCTACTCCGCCGGGAACGGGTGTGATCTTTGAAGCAAGGGGAGCGACACTGTCAAAATCCACGTCTCCGCAAAGCTTGTTTTCGCTGTCTCTGTGGATACCCACATCGATCACAACTGCACCGGGTTTAATATAATCAGCATCGATGAACTTGGGCTTACCCATTGCAACGATGAGAATGTCAGCTTCTTTGGCTATGGCTTTAAGATCGGCAGTCTTTGAATGACATACGGTAACGGTGGCATTCTCTCTAAGCATCAAAAGCGCCATGGGCTTACCCACGATATTGCTCCTGCCTATAACAACCGCATGTTTACCCTGAATGGATACCCCCGAACGCTTGAGAAGTTCAATAACTCCCGCAGGGGTACAGGAAACAAATGTATCCTCTCCGATCACAAGCTTGCCAACGTTAACGGGATGAAAACCGTCAACATCTTTGGAAGGATCAATGGCGTTAAGTACTCTGTCTTCGGATAATCCGGCAGGCAAAGGAAGCTGCACGAGAATACCGATGACAGAAGTATCCGCATTAAGTTCCTTAATGATACCAAGAAGTTTTTCCTCTGTAGTATCCTCGGGAAGCTCGTAAGAAACGGAACCAATTCCGATATATTCACAGGCTTTCTTTTTATTCTTAACATATACGGAGCTTGCGGGATCGTTACCAACCTGTATAACGGCAAGGCTTCCTTCGATGCCCTTAGCCTTAAGTTCAGAAACCTTATCCTTAAGCTCGTCCTTTATTGCCTGAGATATTGCTTTACCATCGATCAATTCCATGAAAACACCCCTAAAACAATCCGGTAATCTTACCGTTATTATCTACATCTATCCTGTAAGCCGCAGGCGCCTTGGGAAGTCCCGGCATGGTAACCACCTGGCCCGTAAGCACAACCACGAAACCTGCTCCCGCGGAAACATAGGCTTCTCTTACAGTCATTTCGAACCCTTCGGGCTTTCCAAGCTTGGTAGGATCATCCGAAAGAGAATACTGGGTCTTGGCAACACATATAGGCAGGTTTGCGAAACCAAGCTCTTCCATCTTTCCAAAGGCCTTTATGACTTCGGGTGCAAAAGAAACCGAAGACGCACCGTATATTTCTTTTGCTATGGTTTCAACCTTTTCCTTAAGGCTTAAGCTGTCGGGATACAGAGGCTTAAAGTTCGATTCCTTTGTTTCAAGAGTCTTAAGAACCTTCTCTGCCAGTTCCTTGCCGCCTTCTCCTCCAAACTCCCAAACCTTGGAAAGAGCAAATTCGCAGTCTCTTTCCTCGCAGAAGGACTTAACAAATTCGATCTCGGCGTCCGTATCGGTCGAGAACGCATTAAGAGTAACCACAAGGGGAACTCCGTACTTCTTAACGTTTTCGATATGCTTGGAAAGGTTCGAGATACCCTTCTTTAAAGCTTCCATATTCTCGGTGGAAAGTTCGGTCTTGGGAACTCCTCCGTTATATTTAAGAGCTCTGATAGTGGCAACTATCACGCAGGCATCGGGTTTAAGCCCTGCCTTACGGCACTTGATATCGAAGAACTTCTCTGCGCCAAGATCAGCACCGAATCCGGCTTCGGTAATTACATAGTCAGCAGCCTTTAAAGCGTACTTGGTGGCCCTTACGGAATTACAGCCGTGTGCGATATTTGCAAAAGGACCCCCGTGAACAATTGCCGGTACATGCTCAAGAGTCTGCACAAGATTAGGCTTAATGGCATCCTTAAGTAACGCAGCCATGGAGCCCACTGCCTGAAGATCCTTGGCGGTAACGGGCTTTCCTTCATAGTCATAGGCAACAACGATGCGGGAAAGTCTTTCTTTAAGGTCTTCCATATCCTCCGCAAGACAGAGAATAGCCATTATCTCGGAAGCAACGGTAATAACAAAATGATCTTCACGAACAAAACCGTCTGATTTCTTGCCAAGGCCCACAACGATATTGCGAAGAGCTCTGTCGTTCATATCCATACAACGCTTCCAGATTATATTGCGGGTATCGATATTTAAAGGATTACCCTGCTGAATACTGTTATCAAGGAGCGCTGCAAGCAGATTGTTTGCAGATGTAATTGCATGAAAATCGCCCGTAAAATGAAGGTTAAGATCCTCCATTGGAACAACCTGAGAATATCCGCCGCCGGCCGCTCCTCCCTTAATACCAAAACAAGGGCCTAAGGAAGGCTCACGAAGAGCAACCACGGTTTTCTTTCCAAGTAAGGACATGGCCTGTGCAAGACCGATACTGGTGGTAGTCTTTCCTTCTCCCGCAGGGGTAGGATTGATGGCAGTCATAAGGATAAGCTTGCCGTCTTTATTTCCTTTGTTTCGCTCAAACCACTCGTCGGAGATCTTAGCCTTGTACTTACCGTACAGTTCAAGATCGTCTTCCGTCATATCCAGAGCACGAGCCACTTTTGTTATTGGTTCAAGCACAGCTTCCTGAGCTATTTCAATGTCTGTCTTCATTCAGTCTTTCCTTTTTCTTATTTTATTCCCCTAACATTCTATAGTTCATTCTCAATGTAATTGTCAAACTGCTCAAGGCTCATAAGTACTTCCCTCGGTTTGGTTCCTTCCTCGGGTCCCACTACACCGGCCTCATAAAGCTGATCCATAAGTCTTGCTGCACGGTTAAAGCCCATCTTAAACTTACGCTGAAGGTGACCGATGGATGCCTTATTTGATTCTATCACAAATCTCCCGGCTTCTATAAATCTGTCATCCACATCCGAATCCTCGCCGTCATCGGATGAACCCAAGGATCCGCCTGACTTGTTGGCCTGAGCCATGGAATTGATCTTTTCATCGATTCCTGCGTCGTAACTTGAGGTTCCCTGCGCTTTAAGGAAAGCAACAACGTCATTAACCTCATCGTCGGACACGTAACCGCCCTGCAAACGGACTGGTTTCTTAAGCCCTTTCGGGAAAAATAACATGTCTCCGCGCCCAAGAAGTTCCTCCGCCCCGGTCATATCAAGAATGGTACGTGAATCGATACCGCTTGATACGGCAAATGCAATACGGCTTGGCATATTTGCCTTGATAAGACCCGTAATGACATCAACGGAAGGTCTCTGGGTAGCGATTATCAGATGAATACCGCAGGCACGGGCAAGCTGTGCGATACGGCAGATTGCATCTTCTACTTCGTTCTTGGCAACCATGATAAGGTCGGCAAGCTCGTCCACGATAATGACGATCCTCGGAAGCTTTTTGTGCATTTCTTTGCAGGGATCATCCTCGGGGAGTTCCGAGACTGCCCTGTTGTAGCCCGCAAGATCACGGGTGTTCATGTCTGCGAACTTTTTATATCGCTCCATCATTTCCGCAACTGCGAAATTAAGTGTAGCGCTTGCCTTCTTTGCATCTGTAACAACAGGCAAAAGAAGGTGCGGAATGCCGTTATAAACGCTTAACTCAACCACCTTCGGGTCGATCATGATGAGCTTGACATCATCGGGATCAGCCTTGTAAAGGATACTCATGATAAGAGTATTGATGCAGACCGATTTACCCGAACCCGTAGCACCCGCAATGAGAAGATGCGGGAACTGGTCGATATCGTAGATAATATTCTTTCCTGCAATATCCTTACCAACCGCAAAAGCAAGGTTTGATTTATTATCCTTAAACTCCGAATTGTCAATAAGATCTCTGAATTTAACCGCCTCAGTATCTTTGTTGGGAATCTCGATACCGATAGCAGACTTGCCGGGAATAGGCACTTCCATACGAATATCAGTTGCGGCAAGGCTTAACTTGATATCATCCGTAAGGTTACGAACCTTGCTAACCTTGGTACCTTCTCCGATGGAAAGCTCATATCTTGTAACGGTAGGACCTACGCTTGTATCGGTAACTGTGGCATCGATACCAAAGGTCCTTAATGTATTAACAAGCTTAGCAGAGGTTTCTTTTATATGCTCTGCATTATTGGCTTTGGATCTGGAACCTGCCTTCAATAATTTAATAGGCGGAAATACATACTCTCCGCTTGCCTTGGAAGCCTCGATCTCCGCTTTGATGTCGATCTTTTCATCTGCAGGCTTAGCTTTGGGCTCAGAAATCTTGGGCTCTGCAGTTTTAATAACAGGTGCTTTGTATTCATTTTCTGCAGGCTTAACTTCCGGTGTAAGCTCCCTTATCTCGTCGTTACGCACTTCCTCTGTGCGCTCAGGCTCCGAGAACTCAAGTGTGGCGGGATCAAAATTATCAAGAACGATCTCGTGCATATCACCGAGATTATTTGCAGGCCTTAAATCGATAACCGGTCTTAATAAGTTATCATCGGTGATTCCCGCAAGTTTACGGTTCTTTTTAAGGATCTCCTTGTCTGCCTTCATTTCGTCCTTACTGTTAAGGAGCTTAAGCCTGTCGGCAGCTTCGACGATACGCTCATCGGGAACCTCTGAAGGTTCGGACGCTGTGAGAGTAATGGGAGCAACTGTAGCTTTGCGCTGCTCTTCCTCTGCAAGGCGCCTTTCTTCGGCACGCTGGTTACGTTCCTCTATACGACGACGGTTCTCCTCCATCTGTTCCTGGCGGAGCTGTTCCCTGTAATCACGGGTTTCTTCGGTTGTTTCCCTTAATTTCTCCGTTGTTTCACGAACACCTTTTATAAGGGACTTCTCCGTAATGATTATAATACAAACGATAATGATAACTATGGAAAAAATAACCGTTCCGGCTTTCTCTATAAGTGCCTTAAGCCCGAATACGACGCTGGCTGAAATAACACCGCCGCCGTTATGCTCATTAAAGCCACGCATAAAGAAATCCTTGATGGAATAAACCGTTGCAGTGCTTGAAATTCCGGTAAAGAGGTCAATGAGATTACCGATAGCAAGGATCAATGCAAATCCTGCCACGCTCTTTCGTACAGCCTGGGCGCTTCCCATATTAACCTGAAGATATACAATGCAGCCTCCAAGTAACAAAGGAAAGATATAGGCCATAACGCCGAAAAGTCCGAACATTATCCCCGAAAGGAAGTTGCCGAACTTGCCGATAACACCAAAATTGCACGCAAATAACAGGATTGCAAAAGCAAATACAATGATTGCCTTGATCTCCTGCCTTAATGCAAACTGCTCCTTGGTCATTGAAGGAGCTTTGGTCGTTTTACGGGAACGGGAAGCAGAGGTACTTTTGGTACCTGTCTTCCTCGTAGTTTTCTTTTTGCCTGTAGTGCTTGTTGCCATTAATAAAACCTGCCAAATCTAAAGATCTAAATATCGAAATCGTCGCCCTCTTTGGTATCAACATCGTATTTCATGAGATACTGGGGCACGTCAAAATCATAGGAAATAACTTTCTTTTCGTGTTTCTTGGGAAGTGTTATTGGCACATCAAAAAGTGCCGGTGTGGGCTTAGGTTCCGGCTTGACTTCAGGTTCAACAGTTTCTGAAACCTCAACCGATTCTACAGAACTATCTGAACTTTCTGAATCATCAGCCTTTACTTCAGCGCCTTCTGACTCTTCGGCCTTAATATCCGTGCCTTCAGAATCTTCAGTCTTGGCTTCAACAACTTCAGACTCTTCAGCCTTCTCTCCAGAAACCTCTGAATTTTCTTCCGTCTGTTCTTCCGCTTTCTCAATATAGTCAACGATATCTGCGGTCTCAGCCTTCGCAGGCCTTGCCTCGTACTCATAGAGCGCCTTCACCCCGCAGGTTGCTATTGCAACTATGAAAGCAAACATATAGACACCGGAGTTAACAAACATATCCGTGAAAAAGAACAAAAGCGAAAGTGGCAGGATCCCCAGAACATAAACGCTCACTCTGTCTCGCCTTACGTAGAAAAAGTTAACAAAGGCAAAGAGAGAAAGGATCCCAAGGATTATGGTAGCTGCCACGTACTTTCCAAACACAAGATACAAAAACATATCTCTGTCAGGGATAACAAACCAGTGGAAAGTAAGCTGCTTTACAAACTCGCCCAAAGAGGCTTCAAAGGAAAATCCGTGTACAAGCTCATTAAATAATACAAATCCAAGCACACCAAGAGCCGTTGCCAAAATAACCGAAATGATCGGCACCAGAGGCTTGTTAATGGGGAAAGTTTCCGGTTCCTCATATTCCTTGTCTGCTTCCGTAAAGTCGATATCATCAAGTGCGATCATAATGCACTCAGGTACCAGCAAAAGAAGCATTCCCGGATAGAATCCGGAAACAAATCCAAGTATCAGCCCAAGGATCACAAACAATATAAGATTCGCCGTACTAATCATGAGCCCTTCGTGACGAAGCTTAAGTACAAGCGCAAAGAGCATAATGATAAATGCGGTGATCACGAACATTATGTTTTCTTTTACCGCGTAGAGGCACTTGCCGTCGGAGTAAAAGTAAGCATATGCGAATGTCGATAAAAACGCAGTCAAAGCGGACAAGCCGCCAAGTAAGGACTTAACCGTGAAATACACAAAAACGGCGGCTATAAAGTAAAGCGAGGTCCCAAGCACCAGATACACAACCGGAGTCTCACCGAAAACGTTAAAAACAAAGCCCGTAAGCAGGTAATAAATATGCTCCGTAACGTCTCCCGTATAATTGTAAGGAGAACCAAAGGTATCCGTAAGCCCGGCCAGTCTTTCGACCACGTAGGTTTTGGACAGTAAATACTGGCATTTGTCATAAAGAAGATAAATACCAAGGGCAATGAGGACCGTAAATCCCACATCGGTAAGAGCCCTTACCGCAGGTCCATGAATGCATATCTTAACGCCCTTATCAAAAAGAACACGCTTAATATAGCTTATAAGAACGAAGATCAGCACGATCAGGACAATCAGTGCCGCAGCGGGAAGGTATGAAAGCTTGATCACATCAAGCAAGGTACCGGTCAGTCCTGCATATTCAAAAAACGAGTCAAAAGACAAGAAAAGAAGGCAGCCGAAAAAAACTGCCCCCAGAACCATATTGAAATAGCTTAAAAAGGTTTTCTTAAAAACCATGCGGTACCTCTGAAACTATATTATTTTCTCGATGTTGTACCTCGGTCGTCCCTTGACTTCGATATAGACCTTGCCGACATACTGACCGATAAGACCTATGCAGAGAAGCTGCACGCCTCCAAGGAACCAGATAGACAGGATAAGGGATGTCCATCCCGGTACAACATTATGATGAAAATACGATATAAGTGCATAAACCGCAGCGCATATGGATAATAACACTATTACCCCGCCAAGCCCCGTGATCATGGAAATAGGCTTGATCGAAAAAGAAGAAATCCCGTTAAAAGCAAGGGCTAACATCTTCTTTAAAGGGTATTTGCTGTATCCGGCAACACGTTCCTTGCGATCGTAATATACACTATCGGTCTCATACCCGATAAGAGGCATGATACCTCGTAAAAACAGATTTGTTTCTTTGTACTGCGAAAAGGCTTCGAGAGCCCTCTTGCTCATAAGTCGGAAATCCGCGTGATTGTACACGGACTTAACGCCCATAAGGTGCATAAACTTGTAAAAACCGAGAGCCGTCACTCTCTTAAAGAAGGTGTCGGTGGTGCGTTTCTTACGGACCCCGTAAACAATATCCTTGCCCTCGTGGAACTTGTCGATCATTTCCTCGATGACTGCCGTATCATCCTGAAGATCCGCATCTATGGAAACGGAAACATCGCACATATCCTTGGCGGTAATAAGACCGGCAGTCAAAGCAAACTGGTGCCCAACGTTACCTGCGAGTTTTACACCCCGGATCCTTTCCGGATAAAGCTTATGCTCTTCTTCTATAAGTTCCCAGGTTCGGTCCTTGGAGCCGTCATTCACAAACAGCACAAATGATTCGGAAGAGATCTTTCCCTTGGCGATAAGATCTTCAAGTACACCTCGCAGCGCTTCCGATGATATTTTTAAGACTTCTTCTTCATTGTAGCAAGGTACTACAATTGCAAGAACATCCATAATCTACTCCATAGCCTGCTTAAGATCAGCAATTATATCATCAACATTCTCAATACCCACGGAAAGTCTGATAAGATCAGGGCTTACACCCGCTTCTTTGAGCTGCTCGTCGTTCATCTGTCTGTGGGTGTGGCTTGCAGGATGAAGAACGCAGGTACGCGCATCCGCTACATGAGTTACGATGGCGGCAAGTTTAAGCTTGTCCATCATGTCTGCAGCTGCCTTACGGCCGCCCTTAAGGCCAAAAGAAATAACTCCGCAGGTGCCGTTAGGCATGTACTTCTGCACCAGAGGATAATATTTGTTTGATTTAAGGCCGGGGTAATTGACCCAGGCAACCTTTTCGCTTGCTTCAAGGAACTCAGCTACCTTCTGTGCATTCTCGCAATGACGTGCCATACGAAGATGCAGGGTCTCAAGTCCTAAATTAATGTAGAAAGCGTTCTGGGGACTCTGTATGCTTCCCAAGTCTCTCATAAGCTGAGCGGTAGCCTTGGTGATATAGGCACCCTTGCCGAATTTCTGAGTATATGTGATACCATGATAGGTTTCATCGGGGGTGGTAAGACCGGGGAACTTATCCTTGTGAGCTTCCCAGTCAAAATTTCCGGAATCAACGATACATCCGCCTACCGATGTAGCATGACCGTCCATGTACTTGGTTGTTGAATGGGTAACAATATCTGCACCGAATTCAAAAGGTCTGCAGTTAACGGGCGTAGGGAAAGTGTTGTCTACGATAAGGGGTACGCCGTGTGCATGAGCTGCTTTGGCGAACTTTTCAAAGTCAAGCACCGTGAGTGCGGGATTGGCAATGGATTCGCCGAATACGCAACGGGTATTATCCTTAAATGCGGCGTTAAGCTCTTCTTCGCTGCAGTCAGGATCTATAGCTGTACATTCAATGCCCATCTTTGCAAGAGTATTCATAAGAAGGTTAAAGGTTCCTCCGTATACGGCAGAGGACATGATAACATGATAACCGGCTTCACAGATATTGAAAACCGCATAGAAATTGGCGGCCTGTCCGGATGAGGTGAGCATTGCAGCCACACCGCCTTCAAGGTCGCAGATCTTACGCGCTACGGCGTCATTGGTAGGATTGGCAAGACGGGTATAGAAATAGCCTTCCGCCTCAAGATCAAAGAGTCTGCCCATTTCCTCGCTGGTTGAGTACTTGAATGTAGTACTCTGAGTGATGGGAAGGACTCTGGGTTCCCCGTTTCCGGGAGTGTACCCGGACTGTACGCATTTAGTCTCAAGTTTCATGATAAATCCCCTTAACCCTTATTTTTTATTCTTCGTTCCAGTTGTGGTAAACGTTCTGAACATCATCATCCTCATCAAGGAGGTCAAGTGTTCTCTGCAGCATCTTTACTGCATTCTCATCGGTAAGATCCACGTAATTCTGAGGAATCATGGTAACCTCAGCAGAAGCAAGGGGGATCTTTGCATCGTTAAGAGCTTTAACCACTTTGTCAAATTCATCGGGATCGGTATAGATCTCGAAACAGTCATCTTCTTCGGCAAAATCCTCGGCGCCGCAATCAAGAGCAGTCATCATAAGAGTGTCTGCGTCCATGTCGCACTCTTCCTTGTCAACGATAATCTCGCCCTTCTTGTCAAACATAAAGGATACGCAACCGGGAGTACCGATATTTCCGTTACCCTTGGTAAATGCGGAACGTACATTGGCCGCGGTACGATTCTTGTTGTCTGTAAGGCAGTCTACGATGATGGCGATACCGTTAGGACCGTAACCTTCGTAGGTGCAGAATTCGTAGTTAACGTTGCCGTCTTCACCGGCTGCCTTCTTGATACCGCGCTCGATGGTATCGTTGGGCACGTTGTTGGCCTTAGCCTTGGCGATAACGGTTGCAAGCTTAAAGTTATTGTTGGGGTCGGGACCGCCTTCCTTAACTGCTACGGCTATTTCACGGCCGATAATGGTAAATATCTTACCCTTGGCAGCATCGTTCTTTTCTTTTTTGTGTTTGATGTTCGCAAATTTTGAATGTCCTGACATTACTGATTCTCCTGATCTTTCTCTATAATTTCTTCTATATGCCTGCGGGCAATGACCTTGATGATGCAGCGGTTGTCGGTGGCTGCAATAGAAAAGTCGTAATCGCCCACGGTTACTGTAAACTCCTCGCCCTTCACGGGAAGGTGTTCAAGCTTCGATATCATAAACCCGTTAAGTGTGTCGAACTCGGTCTCACCAAACTCAACCTTAAGGGCATTTTCAACATCGGAAAGGCTTGTGAATCCGTCTATGGCAAAAGAATCCTTACCCGTTTTGCGGATGTGCTTCTCTTCCACGTCGTATTCGTCCATGATGTTACCGACGATCTCCTCAAGGATATCCTCCATGGTTATAAGGCCGGAAGTCTGTCCGTACTCATCAACAACCATTGCAAGCTGAGTCTTACGGGACTGCATGGTCTTAAAAAGATCGTTGATGTTAAGGGTTTCCGGAATGAACAGTGCCTTACGGATAAGACCCTTTATCTCGCAGATGGGGCGGTTTTCTTTTTCATCGCGGGCGTGAAAGCGCATGGCGTCCTTAAGATAAAGGATTCCAACCACGTGATCGAGATTCTCCTCAAATACGGGATACCTGGAATTACTGTTTTCAAGCATGAATTCAAGGGCATCTTCTAGTCTGGTGCTCTTATCTAGAGCAATGATATTGGAGCGGTTGGTCATGATCTCTCCGGCTTCCTTGTCCGCAAAATCAATGATATTGTTGATCATTGTAGCCTCGGAATCCTCTATGGCTCCCTGCTCGTGAACCTCATTGACAACCGAAACGATCTCCTCCTCGGACTTAACCTCCTTGGATGAGCTGTTCCAGATCTTGATAATAAGCTCGGTTACGGCAAATAAAACAAGTACTGTCAGCGCCGCGACTGTGCCATCGTCCATTATGATATCCTTTCCTGTCTACTTATTATAATGATATTAACCTATTAATTTTATCATTCACATATAACCACGTCAATATTTACTGTCTGTGGCATTTACTTGTAGATTCGTCTGATCCTGTTACCGAGGCAGCAGGCAAATTCGTAGTTAAAACGGCCCGAAAGCGCCGATATGTCGTCAAGCAATATCTCGTTATCTCCGTCAATGCCTATGAGGGTCACAAGGTCGCCTTCTTTTACGTCCGGAATGTCCGTTACATCCACCATAAACTGGTCCATGCAGATCTTGCCTACCACAGGGGCTTTCATACCATGAATCAGGACATAACCTTTGTTTGAAAGGCTCCTTGGATATCCGTCAGCGTAACCGAGGGGAATGGTTGCAATCTTTCTTTCGCCCTTGCAGTGATAAGTGCTTCCGTAGCTTACAGGCGTACCGTTTTCGCAGGTTTTAACGTATATAACATGTGAGTACAAAGAAAGCGCAGGTTGAAGATCAAGTTTGTCAAAGCCCGTATCATCCGAAGGCTTAAGGCCGTAAAGTATGATTCCCGCTCGGCACATATCAAGCTTGGCTTCCTTAATGTCGCAGATGGCTGCGGAATTGGCTATATGCTTGATGGGAATATCGAAGTTAAGTTCATCCTTAACCCTTGCGATAAACGCGGTAAAAGCATGTAACTGCTCACCCGCAAAGGTTTTGTCGGCTTCGTCTGCCTTGGCAAAATGGGAGAATATTCCCTCAATCTCAAGATTTGGCATTTCGAGGCATTCCTTAACAAAAGCAAGGCCTCTGTCATCGGGAGTAACGCCGATTCGGCCCATTCCGGTGTCAAGCTTCACGTGAACCTTGGCTTTTTTATTAAGTTTACCCGCTACTTCGTTTAAGTCCTTGAGCTCATCTACGCGGAATACCGTGATACGGATATCGTTTTCAACTATACGCTTGTAGGAATAGGGAAAAGTATAATTAAGTACAAGGATGGGTTTGTGGATACCCGCGTCCGTAAGTTCGAAGGCTTCCTCAGCGGTTGCTGTTGCGTAACCGTAAATTTCCTCCATGCCTTCAAGCATCTGAACGATGCGAAGTGCTCCGTGACCGTATGCATCGGCTTTGATCACTGCAGTAAGCTTAGCATCGCTGCCAAGATGCTTGCGGATATTCTTAACATTATTGCGGATTGCATCAAGCTTAACGACTGCATATCCACGTTCGATATCGTAATTCATATTTATGCCTTTCAAAATATATTTATCGTACGTTAAACCATAATATGATCCAGTATATCTCTCGCCATCATTCCGATGGGGCCTATCGCATCTCTTGCAAGATTTCCTGCATATCCGTGAATATACACGCAATATGCCACAGCTTTTGCAAAATCTGTTTCGCCGCCAAGGATATATCTGTGTAGCGCTCCGCCCATGATCCCGGCAAGCACATCGCCGGAACCTGCCGTAGCCATTCCGTCATTTCCTGTAGTGTTTAAGTAACGCTTCTTCCCGTAGATTATCGTATCCGCGCCCTTACGTACCAGCACGATTTCTGTATGCTCATAGAAAGTCTCGGTAAACCTATCAAGTTCATTTCCTTTAAGTGCCCGCCCGTTTTCTTTTGCATCAAAGGAACTTTGCAGGCTCTTGCAAAGTCTGCGTAACTCCCCTTCATGAGGAGTGAAAACCACATGGGAACGTGCAGATTTTACTTTATCGCAAAGCTCATCAAAAAGCAAATTATTATCAGCGATTATATTAAGTGCATCCGCATCAAAAACAAGGATTTGCCTGTCGTAGTCCGCATTACGGATCACAGTTTCCACAAGCTTAACCGACACGGCCGCCTTCGAAAGACCCGGACCAATTACAACTGTATCAAATGTACCAATATCAGTAAGGAGGTCATCTGCAAATCCCGCATCGCTCTCTTCATAAAAAGAAAACATGGCCTCCGGCAGGTCATGCTGAAGAGATATTCTATTATTCTCATGTGTTACGATCTTAACAAGTCCTGCACCGCTTTTATAAGCTGAAATGGCGCAAAAGAAACATGCCCCGTATATGTCCTTGCTCCCCGCCACCACAAGGGTTCGCCCATAAAGGCCCTTGTGGGCGGTTCTGTCAAAGAAGTAAGGTGCGGATGCAAGGTCGCTGGCAGTTAATGTATATAATTCTTTATTCATTATAAGATCTTCTCCGCTCACACCTGCTCTTGTGGATCCTTGTGGACCACTCCGCCGTCGGTGAGAGGATTTACCTGGTACTTCATATCAAATATGTCGATGACATCGGCGCCGAATATTGCATGCATATAGGTATAAAAATTTTGATTCCGCTTAAGCTTCTGCTGCTTTATTACAACCTTTTTCTTAAGCTCCACCCGCATTTCATCGACCCACTTGCTAATCTCCTCGATCTCTTCGTTATTGTCCTGGATCTGCTCGTAGCAGACTTCCATGGTCTCAAGCATCAGCTTGTAATTAACCTCGTTGATCTGCTTGGGAATATCGTAAAGATCGTCACCGTACTCCTGAAGCTTTTCATTACACTCTTCAATAAGACGCTTGTTTTCTTCAAGCTTCTTCTGAGTCTTCTTTGATTCGTGGGCACCAAGTTCCTCCATCAGCTGCACGATCTCATCCATAAGGCGCTTCTTAAGGGCGCGGATATCCTTGGTCTCTGAGTTAAGCTTGCCCTGTTTCTTAAGAAGGTCGTTAAGCTGCTCCTCAAGGGCCTTGATCTCGGGTGTGGGATCCGTCTGTGTAAAGAGCCTGTGCCAGGTATTGTCAAGAGTAAGCAAAGGGATCTTTTTGTCTTTTAAAGCAGGAATAAAAACATCGTCAGTTCTGGACATAAATGCCTCCGGTCACTTATTCGCCGTCAGATTCCTTACAGGATATGTTATAGGAAAGCTTCATCAAAGAATCGGAAAGATGAACGTTCTCAACCACGATATCATCCGGTACATTAAGATCCACATGCGCGAAGTTCCAAAAAGCCTTAACCCCGTAGGATACAAGCTCCTCTGCCACTTTTACCGCCGCAGTCTTTGGAATGGTAAGGACAGCGATGTCAATTGCGTTATCCTTAACAAAGTTCCTAAGGTTCTCCATCGGCTGCACGTACATGTCACGGATCTTCTTGCCCTTAAGAGCATCGCTTGCATCAAAGATCCCGGTAAAGTGAAAGCCTCTTCGCTCGAAATTCATATAATTGGCAAGTGCCTGTCCAAGGTTGCCGGCACCCACGATTATCAAATGGTGTGTCTTGTTGATACCAAGGATCTTGGCAATCTCATCATAGAGGTAATTGACCTTATAGCCGTAACCCTGCTGACCGAATCCGCCGAAATTGTTGAAATCCTGACGAATCTGAGAAGCGGTAACATGCATGAGTTCCGACAGCTCCTGAGAGCTGATGCGCTCTATGTTGGAATCCTTTAATTCCCCTAAATATCTTAAGTATCGAGGCAGGCGTGATATGACAGCCTGTGATATATTTTTCTCGTCCATGTCTCTTCTCCCATAGGATTGTATATAAAATTATTATAGCAATTGTGAAATTTTAGTCAAGGAAAGCAAAAGAATAAAAAATGTCATCCTGAGCGAAGCGTAGCGGAGTCGAAGGATCTTAGTTGAATCAACGGTGTTCCGGGCAGGAACCACTGTTTATCATATAAGATTTCTCGACTCCGTCCTTTGGACTTCGCTCGAAATGACATGAATGTGTTGCATTATGACTTACAATTACAATACTATGTTACACCATCAATAATTTAGTTTCTGGCCTGCCTTGATCTCGTTGGGATTCTTGATCCCGTTCTTTTTAACCAGAGCCTCAACTGTAGTGCCAAGTCTGCGGGCAATGGCCCTTAATGTATCTCCGGCCTTGATCTCGTATGTGCCCTTAACACTCTCTGCTTCCTTCAAAGCCTTGCGGGCAGCTCTCGCCTCTTCCGAGAAATGAGCATGCAGCCATAAAGGTCCGTACCACTTGATCTCAGGATCAAAGAAAAGTTCTGCCTCTTCGCTTGTGATTTCCACCTTGTAGTCAACCCCTTCGTAAGCATAAGTAAACACAAGACTTACATCTTCACTGTTCTTCAAAGAAGTCATAATGTTTGAAGGAAGAGAATCGCCGCTACTGCATTTTATAACTGTTTCAACCTTACCGTCTTCTGTTTCAACCGCTGTAACCACAGCGCTGCCCGCTTTAATTGTTTCA
>JAILHY010000003.1 GCA_024695575.1 Lachnospiraceae bacterium | reverse complement strand
ATGAATCTTTCAACGGGTATCGGTCTTCAGGTTATAAGAGCGGCAGAATATGCAGCTTCGAGAGTTCCCGCTTCTGAGATCGTCAAGCGTATCGAGGATGCGAGAGTCGATGTGAGAGCAAGTTTCGTTATCGACACTCTTACCTATCTTGCCCGGGGCGGACGTTGCAGTTCCGTTACGGCGCTTCTTGCCAATACTCTTAAGCTTCACCCCATTATCGGTGTCAAGGACGGCGCCATGGATGTGGTCAAGAAGCTTCGCGGCAATATCGGCCATGCCATCATGACTTATGTTCGCAGCATGGAGGCAGATCTTAAGAAGGCCGATCCTTCAAGAGTATTCATCACTCATTCCGGATGTTCCCCTGAGATCGTTAACGAAGTAAGGGATTATCTTAAAGGCCTGGGTCACTTTGACGAAGTGATCGAGACCAGGGCAGGCGGTGTAATTTCCAGCCACTGCGGCCCCAACACACTCGGCGTTTTGTTTTATAGCAAATAATACTTTACAGGACGGAAAATGAAATCAATCCAGACCAAGATTATTTTGGTCATAGTTGCGATCATGCTGGTTGTTGCCTTCGCGTTCCTGGGCACTTCCATACTTTCGACCAATTCGATACTCGACAGCGACTCGGAAGAGATTCTTCTTTCCACTGCCGATTATCAGGCCAATTTGATAGACGATAATTTCAGGTCCACAGAGCAGTCCGTGGGGACCATTTATAACTATGCCGTTAAGCGCGCCGAGAACTATCCGGACTTCCTCACAAGTGCTACGGAGCGCTTCAAATATACCTGTGACATTTCGGAACTCAGCAAAAGTATAGCTGAGAACACCCGGGGCGCCATGGGTGTCTATGTTCGTTTTAATCCCGATGATTACGGTTCAAGCAATGGATTCTGGTATACCATGAATCTTGATGATCTTACCTGGCAGATCTCGACTCCCACTGATCTTAGTCTCTATGATCAGAACGATGTGGAGCACGTGGGCTGGTATTACGTGCCCGTTGGAGCCGGTGAGCCCATCTGGATGGATCCTTATTTTAACAAGAATCTCGGCGTTGAGATGATATCCTACATCATCCCTTACTATAAGGGCAGCTACACCGTGGGTATCGTGGGAATGGATATCGACATCAACCATCTTAAGAGCATTATTTCCGAGATTTCCGTATACAAGACCGGTCAGGCCTTCCTTATGGAAAAGGACGGAGACATCATTTATCATCCCGATTATCCCATCGGGGCAAGTTTTTCCAATCTTCCTAAGAGCGACAGAGAATATTTCAACGAGCTTCGCTCCAAACCCTTCAATCAGTCAATTCTTTATCCTGACAGAAACGGCCATGATCAGAAGTTTGTATTAAAGCGTCTTCGTAACGGCATGATCCTTGGTATCTATGTGCCAATCGATGAGATCAACAGCCCGCAGCATGCGCTCTTGATAAGGCTTGTTCTTCTGACGGTGGTAATCCTTGTATTTTCCGTGCTTATCTGCGCACTGTGGATCAGGACCGTGGTAAGCCCTCTTAAGAAGATGACGGGATTTGCGAGGGAACTGGCCAACGGCAATTTCGATGCCAAGATGCCTACCGCGGGTAACGACGAAGTGGGTATTCTTTCCGGAAGCCTTGAATACATGTCTGATTCCTTAAAGAAACAGATCGAGCTTGCGGACTCAGCCAACAAGGCTAAGAGTGAATTCCTTGCCAATATGTCCCACGAGATCAGGACTCCCATCAATACTGTGCTTGGAATGAACGAAATGATACTTCGTGAAGCCAAGGACGATACCATACTTGATTACGCGGCAAATATCGAAAGTGCCGGCAAGACACTTCTTTCGCTGATAAACTCCATCCTGGATTTCTCCAAGATAGAAGACGGCAAGATGGAACTGATCCCTACGGAATATGATACGGTTGCCCTTATGGACAGCCTTATAAGCTCCGTATCCGAAAGAGCCCGTACCAAGGGCCTTGATTTCAGGATCAGCATAGACGAGAAACTCCCGGCGACCCTTCTTGGAGACGACATGAGGGTTCGTCAGATAGTAAGCAACCTTTTGACCAATGCAGTCAAATATACTCAGGACGGTTTCATTTCCCTGACGGTCAAAGCATCCAATATAAGTTACAAGACCGTGGACTTGAACATCGAGGTCAAGGACAGCGGAATCGGTATCAGACAGGAAGACCTTGGAAGGCTGTTTGATTCCTTCAGTCGAATCGATGAAAAGCAGAACAGAAATATCGAAGGCACGGGCCTTGGAATGGCAATAGTCATCAGGCTCTTACACATGATGGGAAGCGAACTCAATGTTTCGAGTACATACGGCAAGGGTTCTTCCTTCAGTTTTAAATTACGACAGATCATTGTGGACTCTACTCCCATCGGACCTTTCGATCCTCATGTTAAGACAGACAGAAAGAGAAGGCTTGATTCCCGTCTCTTTGTTCGCGGTGCCAAGGTTCTGGTTGTGGATGATAACGACATGAACCTTAAGGTTGCCAAGAACCTTCTTAAGATATACGGCGTTACCCCCGATCTTGCTTCCTCCGGGCAGCAGGCCATCGAGCTTATGCGGGACAAGGAATATCACATTGTTTTCCTTGATCATATGATGCCCATTATGGACGGTATCGAAACTCTCAGGGAGATCAATAAGGAAAACATTGCGGGAAGTGCTGTAATGGTAGCCCTTACGGCCAATGCGGTGGTTGGTGCCAAAGAAACCTATCTTGGCGCGGGCTTTACCGATTATGTATCCAAGCCCATAGATGTGGACAAGCTTGGTGAGATCCTTGTAAAGTACATGCCCAAGGATCTGGTGGTAAGTAACGATGAGCGCTCTCACAGAGCGGATGAAGGATCCGATGAGGATGTCCTTGAATTTGCCCCCGCAGATACCGAATCGGGAGCTTTGGAATTCTATCCTCAGAAGGATGAAGAAAGCAGTGTTGAGCTAAGCGACGAGCTTACGGACAAACTTATGAAAATAGGCATCAATGCCAACGATGCTCTTAAGTATGTGGCTTACGACACGGATTTCTATGTTGAGATGCTTCACGATTATGTGGAGGCTTCCAAGGAAAGATCGGCGGAATTCCGCAAGTTTATCGAAGAATCGGCATTTGATTCTTATCTTATAACGGTGCATGCTCTTAAGAGTCTTTCAAAGACCATAGGAGCAGAGGAGCTCTCCAAGCGGGCCAAGGATCTTGAAGATGCCTGCAAGGCGGGGAATTACGATTATGTCAGAGCAAATCATCCGACATTCCTGGCGGATTATTTGGGCTTGGCTACCAATATTGAAAGTATTTTGGGAGAATAGGATGGGTAGTAAAGAGACGGCAGATTGGGTCATTGTCGTGGATGATGACATGGCCAATTTGAAGATGGCCGGGAAGATCTTAAGCAGTAACGGAATGCGTGTTACTGCATTGCAGAGTGGCAAGGCATTGCTTGAATACATTAAGAACGGCAGCCTTCCGGATCTCGTTCTTTTGGATATACTGATGCCGGAAATGGACGGATTCGAAACACTCAAGCGGTTAAGAGATTATGAAAGGGATAACAACACGCCGGAGATACCGGTAATATTCCTTACGGCAGGTGAGGACAAAGAAATTGAGAGCAGGGGCTTTGAAATGGGAGCCCTTGACTTTATGCGCAAGCCCTTCGAACCGGAAGTACTTGTATTCAGGATCAAGAATATCTTAAGCAATACCCGTAAGATAATGGCGCTTTCGGATGAAGCGAGTTCTGATTGCATGACGGGACTTTTGAACAAGAATACGGTTACGGAGCAGATCTCCAAGGCCTGCATGGAAGCACCCGGTGCTTTCCTGATCCTGGACCTTGATAATTTCAAGCTTGTTAACGATATTTACGGTCACGAGGCGGGAGACAAGATCCTCAAAGCCTTTGCGGAACTTTTGAAGCGCCACTTCAGGGCCAACGACATAGTGGGTCGTTTCGGCGGCGACGAGTTCGTTACCTTCCTTCATAATACCATGGGAGAAGAAGCCATAAAGAAGGTGGTTCGTCGTCTCGGCGAAGGCCTTATGGAAGCAGCCATGTCCATCCTTGGGCAGAATATGACTCTTCCCCTGGGGGTATCCGCCGGTGCAGCCATAACCAAGGGAAGCACCGAGTATTCGGAACTTTTTGAGCAGGCTGACAAGGCACTTCTTTTTACCAAGCAAAACGGCAAGCATTCCTGTACCATATACAAGGAAAACGACAGTGTGGTTCCGGTTTCCGATGACGGAATATGCGATATCAAGCTTCTGGATAGCGTATTAAACGAGCGAAATGTCATGAATCACGCGCTGTGGCTCGGTAAGGACGAGTTCGCCAGTGTATACAGATATCTTCTTCGGTTCCTTTCAAGGTACGGGGACGGGGCATACAAGGTTCTTTTTACAATCACGCCTACCGTTGAGGATATGAGAGAGTCGGAGTTTACCAAGCTTGTTGATAATCTTGGAGAGATCCTGAAGGGGTCCCTTCGTTCCAGCGATATAATGATGCAGAATGCGCCGGGGCAGTTCTTCCTGTTTTTGCCCATGGTGAATTCTGACAACATCAACAAGGTCATCGCCCGAATAATCGTGGCGTGGGAGCATACGGAAGACTATTCCAAGCTGAAGGTCACTTACGAGACCGAAGCTGTAGTAAATTAAGACAGGTTCCCGGAGAGCGGGAACAGGGAGGATTTTGTGAGGTTTACGGATATTATTAGTCTCTTTCTGGGAATAGCCCTGTTTCTTTTTGGTATGTCCCTTATGGGAGACGGATTGAAACGCCTTTCGGGGCACAAGCTTGAGCCAATCCTTTACAAGCTGTCAAGTTCACCCATTAAGGGCATGGCACTTGGTAGCGGAGTAACGGCGGTAATTCAGTCATCAAGCGCAACTTCGGTCATTGTAGTCGGATTCGTTAACTCCGGCATGATGAAGCTTAAGCAGGCAATTCCCATTATCCTTGGTGCCATCTTTGGTACCAGTATCACAGGCTGGATCGTTTCCTTAAGCTATATCGAGGGGGGCGGTTCCTTAAGTTCCATTCTATCCACGGCAACCCTTACGGGAGCGGTGGCTATTGTGGGCATCGGTTTTCGAATGTTTTCCAAAAAGAAAAATCTCCACAACGTGGGAGATATCATGATGGGCTTTGCTATCCTGATGGTGGGCATGAGCACCATGAGTTCCGCAGTTGTGGGATTAAAGAACGAGGCGTGGTTCAACGATCTTCTGACCACCATGCGCAATCCCGTTCTTGGTATAATTACGGGTATTCTTATTTCTGCACTGTTACAGTCGGCTTCCGCTGCAGTAGGTATTCTGCAGGCGCTTTCGGTAACGGGGCAGGTTTCTTTTGCGAACGGTCTTCCCATACTGATGGGTATTTCAATAGGTGCGGCTCTTCCCGTTATGCTTGCGGCTCTTGGAACCAATACAAACGGTAAGCGCGCAGCTCTTTCCTATCTTGTTTCAAGTTTCATGGGCGTTATGACTCTGGCATCCATCTTTTTCCTTATCGATGCCATGGTTCATCTTCCTTTTTCCGACGCGGTTATGACTCCCTTCACTCTGGCAGGAGTAAACACCGTATTCAGATTCTGCCTGGTGCTTATATTGCTGCCATTTACGGATATATTGGAAACCCTTGTAACTCTTATGGTTCACGAATCGGCGGAGCAGGGGTCGAAGGTGGTGCACTTGGACGAGCGTTTCACCCGTTACCCAACCCTTGCCTTTGAAAAGAGCCGTGAGACCATCAATGAAATGGCAAAGAGTGCCCGTCAGGCGGTGCTTGAGGCCAATGCTCTGGTAGGCAGATTTACCGACGCGGGCTTTGAGAAGGTTGAAAGCCTTGAGGATGAGGGTGATCAGTACGAGGATGCCCTTGGTTCCTTCCTTATGAAACTGGTGGGACAGGATCTTTCCGAGAAGCAGAGCAGGGAGTCTTCCATCTTCCTTCATACACTTTCCGACCTTGAGCGAATTTCCGACCACGCTTTGAATATAGGCATGAGCGCCAAGGAACTTAATGAGAAAGGAATTTCTTTTTCCGACGATGCCAAGCACGAGCTGTCGGTAGTAATGGCGGCTGTCAGAGAGATACTGCATATTACAATGGATGCCTTCGCTGAGGATAATGTGGCCCTTGCGGACAGGGTTGAGCCCCTGGAAGAGGTTATCGACGATATCTGCGATGACATGAAATCAAGGCACGTTGAGCGCCTTCAGTCAGGCAAGTGCAGCGTGGCGCAGGGCTTTGTGTTTAACGATCTCATCACGGCATACGAGCGAATTTCCGACCACTGCTCCAATATTGCCGTAGCCATCATGGAGATCTATACGGGTCCTTTTGCAACCCACGAATACCTTGGAACCATCAAGGCAAAGCGCACTGACAGCTTTGAGGAATATTACAAGGAATACAGAGCGAGATTTATAATAGAGGAAAAACATGACTAAAACCATTTTCAGAAACACATTTTTTGTGGGCATACTTGTGCTCGCACTTTGCGGATTCCTGTTTTTCGGGATCCAGTACAGACAGAGTATTGATGAGACCCGTGAGGCCATGGGCCAGGAGGCCGGATACTTAGAGAAGGGTATTTCTTTTGGCGGGATCGACTTCCTTAAATCGGTAGAGGGCAGTAACAGGATCACTCTTACCGATGCCTCGGGGAAGGTTCTTTACGACAGCGAGGAGAACGTCCCTTATCCGGGAAAAGGAAAATGCGTTGAAGTGGAGCTTACGCTTAAAAACGGTAAAGTCCTTAAGTTAAGCCGCCCCATGAGTGCGGTGAGAGATGCTTTCATTCTTGTAAGCCCGGTACTTTGGGTGCTGGTGCTTGTAGTGCTTATTTCCGGTGTACTTGCTTTCCATACAGCCAAGCAGATAGTGGAACCTATCAACAATCTTGATTTTGACAATCCCGATGCCAATCCTTATCAGGAGCTTACGCCCATGCTTGACAAGATCGCCGAGCAGAAGCTTACCATTCAGGAGGAAACAACTCAGCGTGAAGAAATGCGCCGTGAGTTTTCGGCTAACGTATCAAGAGAGTTAAAGACTCCTCTTACTTCAATCTCAGGCTATGCGGGACTCCTTGCAAGGGGCGAAGTGGCAGCGGACAAGGTGCCTGATTTTGCCAAGGATATCTGCAAGGAAACGGAGAACATGATAGCCCTTGTGGACGATATCATGAAGATTTCACGTCTTGACGAGGAGGATTCTCTTCCAAAGAAAGAAGAAGTTGATTTAAAGAATCTTTCAACGGATGTGGCCGAGGCTATCCGCCCCGTGGCAGCAAAGAACAACATAACCGTACAGGTTACGGGTGAAGGCGGAGTCATAAACGGTGACTTCAGCATTCTTTATGAAATGGTCTACAATCTCTGCGACAACGCGGTTAAATACAACTTCCCCGGCGGGTCTGTAACCATCGACGTTACACCATCGGACAGTAACATCAAGCTTTCCGTTAAGGATACGGGTATCGGTATTCCAAAGGAACACCAGAAACGCGTATTTGAGCGCTTCTACAGAGTGGATAAGAGTCATTCCACCGACATAGGCGGTACAGGCCTTGGCCTTTCCATCGTTAAGCACGGTGCCCTTTTCCATGAAGCGGAGGTGTCCCTTGAGAGCGAAGAAGGAGTGGGAACCACCATAACCCTTTCTTTTCCGAGAAATTAGCAAACAAAAGGTTAACTATCGGCTGATATCATTATCCTTGCGTTAAATGCGCAAGGAGGATGAGTATGGATTTTCAGGCGATAGTCGACGGCATAGCTGCCATGACCTGTGTTGTCTCCGTGGAGAGACTTGAAAATGGCAGGCGGGGCAAATTCAGGATTGTAGCAGGCAATCGGGCTTATATCGATTCAATCGAGAAGCCTCAACCCGGTATGAAGATGCTTTCCGACAAATTCATACCGAATACAGAATATACGGATTATCTTACAAGAGACATGAACTTCGAGGATTTCTGCTATCGTGCGGCAGTCGAGAAGAAATGTCTTCATTCTTATGCCCACCCGGACAGAATGCCGGTGTGGTTCAACATGACTTTCCTTCCCCTTGGTCCCGATGAGGGGAATCTTTCCTACTGTACATATACAATGGAGATCAACTTTGAAGCCGTTACGGAGAACATGACCGGTATTTCCGGCGACATGGCTTCAAAGGTCCTTCAGACCACCATCAAGCTCCGTGGCACCAGTGACTTCATTAAGTCCATGGGTGAGGTCATTAAGGATATCGGCGAGATGTGTCAGGCTGAGCATTGCTGCATCCTTCAGATGGATTCCTATGATCGATCCTGTTCCGTTTTAGGCGAGTATCTTTCACCGGGCACCAAACTTCTGCCCATGAAGCATTATGTGGACGATTCTTTCTATGATATCGCGGAGTCCTGGGAGGCTACCATTGCGGGCAGCAACTGCTTAATCGTTAAGGATGAGCAGGACATGGAGATCGTAAAAGAAAGAAATCCCGTCTGGCATAATTCTCTTACAAGCGCCGGGGGCAAGACCATCGTTCTTTTCCCGCTTAAGTCAAGAGATACCCTCCTTGGCTATATGTGGGCCATCAATTTTAATTCCGAGAGGGCGGTTGAGATCAAGGAAACTCTGGAACTTACAACATTTATTCTGGGTTCCGAGCTTGGAAACTACCTTCTTTTGGACAGGCTCAAGATACTTAGCTCCAGAGATATGCTGACGGGTGTTATGAACCGTAACGAGATGAACAACCTTGTAGACAGCATGTCAAAGGGCGACATCGGCGAGATTCAGTCGGTAGGCGTTATTTTTGCCGACCTTAACGGACTTAAGACGGTGAACGATTCCGACGGTCATGCTGCAGGAGACAAGCTTCTTAAGGATGCGGCTGCGGCACTTCGTGATGTCTTTGACGAAGAATGCATATTCCGTGCCGGCGGCGATGAGTTCTCTATAATTATCCTTGGTCTTACTGAAGAAAAAATGAATCTTGATATAGATAATCTTCGGAAGGTTTCTGAAAAGTACGACAGATTAAGCTTCGCCGTGGGCGGTGCCATCCAGAAGTCGGGACGCGATGTCCGCACGGCTTTAAGAATGGCTGACGAGCGCATGTACGAAGACAAGAAGAAATACTACGAAAAATATCCTGAGCGTAAGCGGGTTAACACGAAGGACGATTTTATCATAAAATAGACCCACTTTGACAGGAGACGTAAATGGGGCAGATGATAAAGCCGGAAGGCGAAGATCTTAAGCGATATATCAAAAATAATATAGACAAGGCTGTCTCGGAGAACTGGATCAAGGTTTTCTATCAGCCTGTTGTTCGTACGCTTACCGGAGAGGTTTGCGGAATGGAGGCTCTTGCCCGCTGGATCGACCCGGAATTCGGTATGATAAGTCCCCTTGAATTCATCGGAACTCTGGAAGAAGCAAGACTTATCCACAAACTTGATTCTCACATGATCCGGAAGATCTGTGAGGATTACTCCACGGTAAATGTTAAAGGCGGAGCACAGTCGGGAACGGTTTCTTTTAACTTATCAAGGCTTGACTTTTCTTTGTGCGATATCCATCAGATCATTGAGGATGCCATCAAAAAGAACAAGGTTCCGAGAGAGGCGCTCAGAGTCGAGATAACCGAGAGTACCATGGAAAACGACAGTACCCTCATGCATGACGTTATCGACAGATTCTGGGAACGTGGTCTCAGAGTCTGGATGGATGACTTTGGAAGCGGATATTCTTCGCTGAACGTTCTTAAGGATTATCATTTCGATACCTTAAAGATCGACATGGTCTTTCTTCGTAACTTTGATCCAAGATCAAGAGAGATAATAAGATCCGTAGTTGATATGGCAAAGCGCCTCGGGATTCACACACTGGCAGAGGGCGTTGAGACTGCGGAACAGCTTGAATTCTTAAAGAATATCGGGTGCGAGAAGGCACAGGGTTACTATATCGGTAAGCCTATGCCTTACGAGGAATGCTATAAATACCTGATGGATTCGAACATGCACATCGAATCCGCCGGAAAGCGCCAGTATTACCACGACATCGGACGTGTCAACCTGCTTAGCGCCACACCTCTTGAGTTTGCGGGGGACGAGGAAGTACTTGATACTTCGGAGCAGAACAGGCAGAATCCCATTGCCCTTATCGAAATGACCGGAAGCGATGACGAGATCACTTATCTTTATGCCAATGACGCATATCGTAAGCTCTGTCTTGAGTTAGGTGCGGGAACTCTTCCCGAGATTGAAAAAGAATACTCGGAGGGACTTACGGAGGTTAAGGGTAAGTTCACTCAGGTATTAAGACGCGCAAGAGAGAGTCGCGATGTGGTGATGTCTGATTTTATCAAGAACGGACATTACTGCTATACAAGAGTAAGACTGATAGCCGAATATCCCGGAGGCAGTGCCTTTATCATTGTTCTTCAGGATATGACCAAAGAAGAATCTTCGGTAAGGACTGAAAGGCTGAACGACGCTCTTATTACCCTTTGCGGTATTTATGACTATATAGTTGCGGTGGATCTGGAAACCGGTTATTCGGAAGCAGTTTTCCATCCTACCAGCACCGAATCTGATTATCATAAGATTCATGCGGCAAAAGAACTGATTCAATACGCCAACGAAGAGATCTTTCCCGAGGACAGGCCGGGCTTTATTGAGTTCACGGATCTTTCCACCATTGAGGAAAGGCTTGACAGAACCTCTGTGGGTCATATTTCTGCACCTTTCAGGACCAGGACTACAAACGGCTCTTATATATGGATGCTTTATTCCTTTATCAGATCAGGACGTGAGGGAGAGCGAAAGGTCTTAAGCTGCATGCGTAAACTCCCCGAATCTGCCATAGCAAGACTTTACGGCGACAGAAGCGTAAAGCGTAATCAGGGAGATGCTTCCGAAGCGGACAATTCTGTTTCCGATGAAGTACTGTGGAAGAATTTTGTCAATAATTCCGATACGGGATTCTTTTGGAAAGATAAAGACAGAAGGTTCCTCGGGGCAAACAGAAAGATGCTTGAGTATTTTGGCTACGATTCCGACGAAGTGCTTATCGGCAGGACCGACGAAGAAATGGGCTGGCATGTGGACAGCGAAGTCTTCAGGCTGGATGAGGAACGGGTCATTGAAAAGGGCGAGCAGACTTATCTTGTGCCCGGAACCATTATATGCAAGGGTGAGCTAAGGCAGATAGCATCAAGCAAGTTCCCGCTTTACTTAAACGGCGAGATCGTGGGACTTATGGGCTATTTCCTGGATACCACCGAGATTAATGCAGGCACCATCGTGAAAAAGGCCGAAGCCATTGACTGCATTGACAGAGAAAGCCTGCGCTTCATGGAAATGATGGAATATGCCCTTACCTATCAGAACGCATACAAAAGAAACAAATCTGATTTCGCTATGGCAATATTCAGCATGACCAATCTGGAAAACTACAGATCGAGCTACGGTAACAACTTCTGCGACCTGATACTTGAAAGTATTTCAAAGCGCATTTCCGGTATTATAGGTAATTCGGGCGTTTCCGGAAGAGTTGGAAGCGAATACTTCCTTGTCATAAGGCAGACCGCCGACAAAGCCGAGATGGACGAGCTTGTGAAACGGGTCATTGCAGACGGCGAAGCCATCACGGAAGTAAAAGGAGCCGCGGTAACACCCTATATGGGAGCGGGCTACGCATTCTATTCGGAAGTGGGGAACTTCCAGGATCTGTACACCACGGCCATCAAGCGGCTCAGGAACCAGTTATAATTACAGACTTTTAAAAAACCTCTTTTTCTGATAAAATTCTTTTTAGTCAGGGAAAGAGGTTTTGTTTATGAGTTACCCCTTGTTTAAAAAGGACGGAGTCTTTTATAAGAAGGTTTTCGGGATAGCCTGGCCAATAGCCGCTCAGAGCCTTATCACCATCGGCGTCAACATGCTTGATACCATAATGGTGGGAAGCCTCGGGGACGATGCTTTGTCCGCTACATCCCTTGCCAATTCCTTTATAACCATATATCACATATTCTGCATGGGACTGGGTATGGGGGCATCGGTCCTTGTATCCCGCTACTGGGGCATGAAATCCTCTGCAACCACGGAAAAAGAAGCCTATAACGCCGAGCATGCACTGAGGCAGACAGTGGCTTTAATGCTTCGCATCACCTTAAGCTTGGCGGCAGTATTTGCAATAGCAACGGTGCTGATGCCTGAGACCATCATGCGCATGTACAATAACGAGCCGGAGATCTTAAGGCTCGGAGCCAGATATTTCCGGTTTTCCATAGTAACTTACTTTTTCCTGGGGTCATCCCTTGTATGTACAATAGTGCTTAGGAGCGTAGGCTCAGTCAAGCTTCCGCTCTTTGTTTCAATGGGCGCTTTCTTTGTTAACCTTGGGGCCAATTATGTGCTTATTTTCGGTAAGCTTGGGCTTCCCAGGATGGAAGTTGCGGGGGCAGCTCTTGCCACCATGATAGCAAGACTTTTTGAAGCAGTGGTGATCTGCGGATACCTTCTTTTAATGGATCAGAAGATCGCCTTCAGGTTCAAGCACTTCTTTATGGACACCAAGTCACTGATCTCAGAGTATTTCAGGATTAGTATCCCCGTGCTTATAAGTGACGGGATCCTGGCTCTGGGAAGCAATGCGGTGACCATGGTAATAGGGCATCTTGGCGGCACATACGTATCTGCTAACGCCATTACATCAGTAACGCAGCAGTTGACCAATGTAGTCATTTCGGGCGTAAGCCAGGCGGGAGCCATAGTTACGGGCCAGACTCTCGGGGAAGGAAACAGGGAAAGGACCATGGAGCAGGGATATATGTTCATGGGACTCGGGTTTCTTTTAAGCCTAATATCAGGGCTCTTTATTATCGCAATCTCGGAACCGGTCATTCTTTCATATAAGAA
The DNA here is from genome assembly GCA_024695575.1 of Lachnospiraceae bacterium. Classification (GTDB taxonomy): domain Bacteria; phylum Bacillota; class Clostridia; order Lachnospirales; family Lachnospiraceae; genus UBA1258. The sequence continues at coordinate 8,394 of JAILHY010000003.1, read as the reverse complement.
CATAAGCAGTGAAACTGCGGATATCGCCAGGGAATTCATGATCGCCATCGCCATGATCGTTCTTTTTCAGGGGACCAACTCCATTATGACCAAGGGAGTACTGCGCGGAGGCGGAGACACCAAGATGCTGATGCTTGCGGACAATCTGTTTCTTTGGATACTGGCGATCCCGTTTGGATTACTGGCAGGATTTGTATTTAAGCTTTCGCCTTTCTGGATCTATGTATGCCTTAAGTCAGACCAGATAGTAAAGACCATTTGGGCGTGGACCAGGCTTACAAGCGGCAAGTGGATAAAGAAGATATCCACGGGAAAGGTAAAGGAAGCATAAGTGAAAAAGATAAATGAATATTTGAGTTTTCTGCCGGCAAGTGATGAACCTTTGTCGGCGGATGTTTATTTTGTTAATGGAAAAGAGTATAATTATATAGTAGATGTGGGAAGCTGTGCCGAGGCACTGAATCTTGTGTCGGAAACCGACAGGAAACGGGTGATCCTTACACACTTTCACGAGGATCACACCTGGAATATCAGGAATCTTGAGCTTGATGACAAGGACCTTTATGTGGGGAATTACACCGCCAAGACCATCAATCGGGGAACGGTGGTGAGGGAGAAGGTTACTTTTACCGACGGGCCTTTGATCGAAGTGATCCCTATGCCAAGCTCCCACGCCAAGGGTTGTCTTTCGGTGCTTATAAACCGGGAGATCTTACTGATGGGGGACAGCTACTACAATTGCCAGAAGGGCTACAATGTGTCGCTTCTTTATGATCAGATCAGACTCCTTAAGGAGCTTGAGTTTGAAACGGCCATCATGAGCCACGACGAGAGACATCACAGCAAAAGAAAGATAATTCGTTTGCTTGAATCTTATTACGCCTGCAGAAAACAGGGAGAAGATTACGTTTAACGGGAGGGTTATAGTATGGAAACATTGATGCGCAAGGTGGGTATCCGCATGAGTATTCTTATGGGCATTACACTTTCTTTGTTCTTGTCTGTTACAAATGTGGTGATGTCCGGTCATTTCAGCTGGTCTATATTGTTAATCGATATTGCGGTGGCTATGGTTGTGAGCATATCTCTGGGGCTTGTGATCCCCATGGGCAAACTTAACATGTCACTTGACAAATCCATGGGATTTAAGCCGGGAACCATCAAGGCAAGACTTGTTGAGACCTTTGTTTCGGATCTTATATATACCCCGATAGTTACAGTGATAATGATTATTTTTAACTACATTCTTATTACATCCCATGTTCCGGAAGGCGTTGTCATTCCCATGGCACCCATGATGGCCAAGGGATTTGCGGTAAGCTTTGTAGTGGGTTATGTACTTATCTTTATTTTTCAGCCTTTGTTCCAGAAACTTGTGTTTAAAAAGTACGGTGTTCACTATCCTTTCGGGGAGGAGCAGCCTTAAGATCCGGATCGGCTGAGCATTTGATCTAAGAAAGAAGAAATACTGAGAATGGAAAAGACTAGCGAACTTTACATACTGGTGGCTGTTTCCGATGATTCGGAGAGAGCCGCCGCTTCTTTATCGGAGCTTGCTGAGTTATTGGAAACCGCAGGCGGCAAGGCAGTGCCCGAATTTGTAATTCAGAATCTGCCCCATCCCGATCCTGCAACATACCTTGGCTCCGGCAAGGCCAAAGAACTGATCGACAGACTTGAAGAGACCGAGGCTGTCGGAATAATCGCAGATGACGAGCTGTCCCCTGCACAATTACGTAATCTTGGTGATATCCTTGAATGCAAGGTCCTTGACAGGACCATGCTGATCCTTGATATTTTCGCGGCTCATGCCCGTACAGGCGAAGGAAAGATCCAGGTGGAGCTTGCACAGCTTAAGTACAGGGCTTCACATCTGGCAGGGCTTGGTAAGGCCATGTCAAGGCTTGGTGGCGGTATCGGAACAAGAGGTCCCGGTGAGACTAAGTTAGAGAGCGACAGGCGTGCAATAGTAAGGCGTATTTCATCCCTTAAGCGGGATATTAAGACCATGGTTGCAGTTCGTGAGACCACCAGAAAAAAGCGTGAAGCGAGCGCCATTCCCACCGTTGCCATCGTGGGATATACCAATGCGGGCAAGTCTACACTTCTTAACAGGCTTACAAACGCTGAGGTCCTTGCGGAAGACAAGCTTTTTGCAACCCTTGATCCGACTACAAGAGTCTACAAAATGCCTGATGGGCAGGAGATTCTTTTTACCGATACGGTAGGATTTATAAATAAGCTTCCCCACAATCTGGTGGATGCTTTCCGAAGTACTCTGGAGGAAGCGGGACATGCGGATATCATACTGCATGTCTTGGACGCTTCGGATCCCGAGGCTTCCATGCATTCAAGCGTGGTATATTCGACCCTTGCGGATCTTAAGATCACAGGAAAGCCCGTGATTACTGCTTTTAACAAGGCTGACAGATGCGAGGCCGACAGATCCTTGAAGGACCTTAACGCAGACAAGGCAGTGAACATTTCGGCGCTTACAGGCGAAGGTATCGATGCGCTGCTTGGAGCTATTTCCGCAGTGTTAAAAGAAACCAGAAGCTGCATGGAAGTGACGATACCTTATTCCGATGCGGGATTGCTTGCGTCCATCCGGAAGTTTGGGCAGGTGGTGTCGGAAGAGTACAGTGAAGAGGGCATCCGTGTGAAGGCTTATGTGCCTGCCAGAATGAAAGGAATGTTTGCGGAATAGACGTATCATCCGTAATAAACATGTATTTACCCATTATATTTTGAAAGGACCCATCTTATGATCGGACTAATAGTAGCATACGCCCACAACCGCGTTATCGGCAACGAAGGCCGCATTCCCTGGCGCATCAAGGGCGAACAGCGCAGATTCAAGGAGCTTACCACCGGCAATGTGGTGATCATGGGCCGCAGATCCTTCGATGAGATCGGCCACCCCCTTCCCAACCGCTTTACAGTTGTGGTTTCAAGCACAGCCAATTATGACTGCGAATCCTGCGTAACCGTACCTACGGTAAAAGAAGCCATTGATTACGCATTAAAGAATCGTCCCGGTGAGAATATCTACCTTTCCGGCGGCGCAGGGATCTACAGGGAGGGCCTTCCCTATGCGGAGAAGCTTTTCGTTACAGAGGTTGATCTTGATGTTCAGGGCGACACTTTCTTTCCCGAGTTTGACGAAAGCCTCTACGATAAGACCGTCGACGAAGTGATCGACGGTGAGATCCCCTACTCCTACGTGACTTACACCAAGAAGACGGAACAATAATGAAAAAAGCAGATATAGATATTTACGGCCAGGCCATAAGGTTTTTTCTTAACGGAAGCACGGTATATGACCTTGAAGAAGGCATGAAAGAGGTGTTCGACTGCCTCGGTCAACAGACAAAAACCGCGGAAAATCCGGAAGAATTGTACCTGCAGACCTTTACCAACGTGATGCACAGGGATGAGCTTGAGTTCTTTTTGCAGCGCGGGTTCTATATTAATAATGTGATGCTCTTCATGGAGCTTGATATTACGGAACTTTCCGAGGATGAGACCGACTTGGTCAACGTAGAGATCTACGATGTTTCCAAGGGCTTTGAGGAGTACCTTGAGGCCAATGAGCTTGGCTTCGGGGAGCAGGATCCTCCCAATCAGATAGAGGAAGAGCTTTCTTTTCCCAATGCGGCTATATACGTGGTCAGGGAGGAAGGGCGTATAGTTTCCTCGGTGACCGTGTGGGATGTTGATGATGACGTGCTGGCTACGGAGAATATCTTTACGATACCGGAGTACAGAGGGCGGAAACTCGCATGGAATCTGCTAAAACACATTCTTTTGACTAAAAGGGTCAAAGGATATAATAAGGCACGTCTATCGGTGTTCGGAGACGACTTTGAAGCCCTTTCCATGTATTACAAAATGGGATTTACACTTACCAAAGAGAAATACGAATTGAGGTACTGACAGTGAATAACGAACTTACAAAGAAAGACATAGAGGACATGAAGGCGGAGATCGAGCACCGCAAGGTTGTTGTAAGGCCGGAGCTCCTTGAACATGTGAAGGAAGCAAGGTCCCACGGCGATTTGTCCGAGAATTTCGAGTATTATGCCGCCAAGAGGGAAAAGAACCGGAACGAAAGCCGCATCAGATACCTGGAAAGAATGATCAAGACCGCCAACGTGGTTGAGGACGATTCCAAAGAGGATGAAGTGGGCATAAATAAAACCGTCACAATTCTGGTGGAAGAGGACGGTGTTGAAGAAGAATATAAGATTGTAACTACCGTAAGGGAAGATTCCCTTAACGGCCTTGTAAGTAACGAGTCACCCCTTGGAAGAGCCCTTATGGGACACAAGGTAGGCGACAGGGTGGAGATAACCGTAAGCAAAGACTACAGCTATCACGCCGTTATCAGAAAAATCGACAATTCCACCGTCGGAAGCGTTGACGAGTTGAGAGAGTTTTGAGCCATGGGGACGGGGTTGCAGGGCCATTTTTTGGCCCTGCAACCCCGTCCCCATGGTCCATTCAGATCCATGCGCCGTCCACGGTGATGATCTGGCCTGTCATGTAGGATGTGGTTCTGAGTACACCCATTACAGCTGCGGCCACGTCACTGGGAGTTCCGAAACGGTTGGCGGGAATGAAGTCCTTAAGGGCTTCTTTTTCCTCGGAAGAAAGGTGGGCGTTCATGTCGGTATCGATAAATCCGCAGGCGATGGCGTTGACTGCGATATTGCTGGGGGCAAGTTCCTTGGCAAGGGCACGGGTTAAACCGTTAACGCCTGCCTTGGAGGCTGAATAAGCAACTTCGGTGGAGGCCCCCACGTTACCCCATACGGAGCTTATGTTTATAATGGAGCCGGCGTGTTTCTTTAACATCTTGGGAACCGCCAGCTTGGAGGTATAAAAGACCGAGTTTAAGTTAACGGAGATGATCCGCTGCCATTCCTCGGGCGTCATGTCGGTAAGCAGTCCAACATAAGAGATGCCCGCGTTATTCACAACCACGTCAAGTTCATCAGTACCGTCGAAAATCTTCGACAGATCCTCGTAATTTGAAACATCCGCCGCATAGTTTTTGATGGTGACTTTTACTTCTTTTTCAATCTCTTCTTTAAGATCCTGAAGCATTTTCACATTTTTTTCACAAACAAGGTGTAGATTATAACCGTTGAAGGCAAGCACCTTGGCGATCTCGCGACCGATGCCGCGGCTTGCACCCGTAACCAAAGCTGTTTTCAAAGTAAGTCTCCTTAGGTCCCGCTGTTTTGACAAAAACGTCATTTTCGGGTATAATTTCAAAGAATTTTCTTTTACATTATGTAATGTTTGCTTGAAAAAAGCAAGTTGTGTACGAACAGATTAAGGAGGGGAATTTATGTACGATTGCATTATCATAGGAGGAGGTCCCGCAGGACTTTCGGCGTCAGTTTATGCCATGAGAGCAGGACTTAACGCACTTTTGATCGAAGGAACCCCCATTTACGGAGGACAGGTTCTTTCCACTTATGAAGTTGACAATTATCTCGGATATCCCGGAATCTCGGGAATGGAGCTTGGAGACAAGTTTGCGGATCACGCGGATAAGTCGGGAATAGAGAAAGTGACCGCAATGGTCAATTGCCTTACAAAGTCAGGAAACGGCTGGAAAGTTGAGACCGACAACGGCAATTACGAGGCTAAGGCGGTGATCCTTGCAACGGGAGCTACCCATGCACACCTTGGGGTACCCGGGGAAGAGGAGCTTGCGGGAATGGGCGTATCATATTGCGCTACCTGCGACGGCGCTTTCTTTAAGAATGCTGATGTTTGCGTTATCGGCGGTTCCGATGTGGCGGTTGAGGATGCCATTTACCTGGCACGGACCTGCGCCAAGGTTTATCTTATCCACCGTCGCGATACCCTTCGTGCAGCCAATTCACTTGTGGAAGATCTTCGCAAGTGCCCCAACGTTGAATTCCTTTGGGACAGCGAGGTCAAGGCCATTAACGGCGAGGACGGACTTGAATCCGTTACCGTTGTTAACAAGAAGACCGGCGAAGCAAGGATCCTTCCCGTGGCAGGTGCTTTCGTAGCTGTTGGTATCAGACCCGGTACCGAGCTTATAGAGGATCTTGCAGAGCTTGACGCGGGCGGTTATGCCGTAGCGGGCGAGGACTGCAGGACAAACGTCAAAGGCCTGTATGTTGCGGGAGACATCCGTAAGAAGCCTTTAAGGCAGATAATCACGGCTGTGGCCGACGGAGCCAATGCCGTTACTTCCGTACAGGAAGATATCAGATAGTATATTTAAGAGAGAGACAGGACAACATGAGGAAAAGAAAACTGGTCGCGGGACTGGTCGCGGCAGCGATAGCAGTTGCTTTTACAGGCGAACCGGTCTATGCGGGGACAGCCGCCCAGGGTACCCCAACGGTAGTCGAGGTGGTTGACAACAGAGAATACGAGGATCTGGTTATAGCGCAGGTTCCGGGAACTTACGTGAACATCAGGAGCGGCCCGGACACCGACAGCAAGATCCTTGGTAAGCTTTACAACAACTCGGTGGGACATTTTGTCGAGGAAAAGGACGGATGGTACAAGATCAAGAGCGGTACCGTTGAAGGCTTTGTCAGCGGAGAGTACTGCGTAAGAGGGTTAGATGCGTTAAAGATCGCCCGGGATGTGGAAATTACCTTTGCTACCATCAATGTATCGACTCTGAGAGTCAGAGAGAAGGCAACCACCAATTCAGCCATTCTCGGAACCTTCTCCAAGGGCGATGAGCTTGAGGTTCAGGCCGAGGAAGACGGATTTGCCAAGGTTTCCTATAACAACAAGACAGGCTACATCTCAATGGATTACGTGGATATCCACACCGAGTTTGTGGAAGCCGAATCCATCGAAGAGGAAAAAGCAAGACTTGCGGCAGAGCGTAAGGCAAGAGAGGAAGCCAAGCGTGCTGCGGAAGCGGCTCTGAAGGCCCAGAAAGAAAAGGCGGAGGCCGAAGCGAAGGCTGCTGCGGAGGCTGCAAGACAGGCGGCTGAGGCTGCTGCGGCCCAGGCGGGAGAGAGCACGGCTGCGGAAACTGCTACGGCAACTGCGGAAAGCAGTGATGATCTTGGGCAGCAGGTTGTGGATTACGCCCTTCAGTTTGTGGGTAACCCCTATAAGTACGGCGGGACAAGCCTTACCAACGGTTGTGACTGTTCAGGATTTACCATGAGCGTATATGCTCATTTCGGCATCAAATTACCCCGCACGGGTCAGAGAAGCGCGGGATATGCGGTTGGATCCTATGCCGAGGCTAAGCCGGGAGACCTTCTTTTCTACTCCGGACATGTGGCAATTTACATGGGAAATGACCAAATAGTCCATGCTGCAACCCCTCAGCAGGGCATAGTTACAGGCAATGCAAGGTATGCAAAGATTCTGGCAATCCGCAGAATTTTCTAACACTTTACTGTTGACCGAATCCGTCATATGGCGGCTAAAGCCCTTAACTAAAATAGTCAATTTCGGTTTCTTTGTGCAATATTGCCAAAGAAAAGTGAGTGCAAGTATTATTTTTAAAAATGACATCGGTGTATAACTATTGCTTTTTCCACATGAGAAAACCCCGTCTGATGCCGAAAAGACACTTTTCAACCACTTTATCCACTTTTTCCACCGAAATGGAATAGCAGGTGACACGTAATCCACCTTTTTTATCAAACATATGTTTTTGTAAGATATTAACGAGGATTAAGGATTTCGGAGATTTTTCTGACAATTTACTGAAAATTATATCCATTGTTAATTCAATATGATATAATAGAGGCACCACAAGTTGGAAGGAGTGATGTATATGAAGTTTGATATCATCGGTAAGAACATAGTAGTTACAGACGGCTTGAGATCCGCAGTGGAGGACAAGATCGGCAAGCTGGAAAAGTACTTTACACCCGATACCGAAGTTCATGTTACTTTGAGTGTTGAAAAAGAAAGGCAGAAAATAGAGGTTACGATCCCGGTTAAGGGAAATATCATCCGTTCGGAACAGGTTTCCAACGATATGTATGTTTCGATAGATCTTGTAGAAGAGATCATAGAGCGCCAGCTCAAGAAATATAAGACCAAGCTTACGGACAGATATCAGTCTGGCGGTTCCTTTAAGAAAGAGTTCCTTGAGAACGATTTCATGGACGATGAAGAGATCAAGATCGTCCGCAGCAAGAAGTTTGATATGAAGCCCATGTATCCCGAGGATGCATGTGTACAGATGGAACTTCTCGGACACAGCTTCTATATGTTCATCAATGCAGAGTCCGAGCAGGTTGCGGTGGTATACAAGCGTAAAGGAAACACCTACGGTCTCATCGAGCCTGAAGAATAGTTGGTTTGCCGTTTTGATTCAGAGAATTCAAAGAGGATGTGGGAATGTTCCTTCATCCTCTT
>JAILHY010000189.1 GCA_024695575.1 Lachnospiraceae bacterium | reverse complement strand
ACCGATAGCCTTGTCGCCAACGAGAATGTCAAAGTCAAAGCCCATGATGTCGCCTGCGATCTTAAGTTCCTGTCCTTCAACGGTACCGTTAAGTTCAGGGCTTGTAAGTTTGAATTTCTTTTTGATCTTAGCAATTTCCTTGCCGCCCTTTTCGATGGTGTACTCAGGCATAATGGCAACGAGTTTCTTTTTCAGTTTGAGAACTTCCATGCCGCTCTTCTGAATGGAAAAGCTAAGTCTGGTGATATCACCTTCTACATGATAAACGGTGTTCTCGTTCTGGTCAAAGATGTCGAACTTGGGCTTGATGGCAAGAACTTTCTGCTTCATGTAAAGGCAGATTGCTGAACCTGTGGAAGTCTCAACTGTAGCTGCTGTAGACTCTGTAACGGTCTCGCCTGCTTCAAGCTTCTTGATTACGCCAAGAAGTTCGTCTACTGCTCTGTCGGCTGTGGAAGTGCCTTCGTCCTTGCTTCCAAGGAACAGGTCAAGGCCCATGTTAAGTGCGCTTGTAACGCTACTTACACCGTCTGCACCGATCTTACCCATGATAACGTTCTTCTTATCTACTCTTACAAATACGTCGAATGCATCCGTAACATTCTTGTACATAACGGACTGTGTTCCGTTGATGTCTCCCATCACGGGAGTACCGAAGCTTACATTAACCTCGGAAAGCTTAGCAAGAAGATCTTCGTTAGTGAAGTTCTTAACGTTCTCAACGCTTGCGAATCCCATGTTTCCGCCTTTTGACATGTCAAATAATCCCATTTTTACTCTCCTTTGAATAATAGTTATTATACCTCATTTTAAAGTCCCAACATAGTATTGTTCCCAAATACGAATGATATCATAGCGGAAAACACATTTTCAACAATCTGGGACGAATGTAGCGATTTCTGGGACGAATGTCGAATCGCCCCTCTGACTCACACTTGTGAAAAAGAAGCTTTTATGCGAAAATGTGGGTTATGGAGGTTAACGGTTCCTATGAACATTGCACTTGTAGATGACCTTCCCAGAGAGCTTTCACGTCTTTCCGGGATCATAAGCGAATATCTTGCCGATAATCATTTGCCTGCCGAAATACAGACTTTCGAAAGCGGCGAAGCCTTCCTTGAAGATTTTCGGCCGCTCAAATATACGATCGTTTTCATGGACATCTATATGAACGGCATGTCGGGTGTGGAGGCTGCCAAAAAGATCCGCGAGACCGACAATGACACCTTCATAGTCTTTCTCACCACAAGCCACGACCACGCCTTTGATGCTTTCGACGTTCATGCCTACCAGTACATACTCAAAAGTCCCGACGATTCGTCTTTAAAGGCCTCCATCCTGCGCGTACTGAATGACATTTCAGCCCTTCGCTCGGGCACCGTGGATATGCTTTCTTTTTCCATGGACGGAGCGGAGCAGAGTGTTCCCTTTGAAAGCATCGTATATGCACAGAGCCAGAAGAACTACATTCAGATCGTAGACAGATCAGGCCGGCTTTACCGCACTCGAATGACCTTTTCCGATCTTACGGACAGCCTTGTAAAGGATAAGCGATTCCTGCAGATCAACCGCGGGATTGTTGTAAATATGGACTTTATCACTTCTTTTGAAAAAGAAAACTGTGAACTCACCGGCGGTTACACCTTCCCCATAAACGTACGCGAATCCAAGGCCCTTGACCAGATCCGCCAGAACTATGTTTTCTCTAAACTCCACAGCAGACGTTTTACAAAAGGTAAATGATCATGAAATTATCTGATTTTATCATACCTTTCATCAATTTCATTATTCTCCTTCCGGCTACGCTTTTATGCGTTGCCCCGGCCAAAAATCATCTCCGTTTCAAAGTATCAAAGGTTGTCCTGCGGATCTCGGTTACGAGCGTGATCGTCTCCACCGTACTTTCGACCATAAGTGTTTTGCTTCGTATAGATTACAGTCTTCTGTATCTGCCGGCATTTGTGATCATATTTGTGGTATACCACCGTTCCCTGGATGTACACATATCCCAGTCGGTATTTATATTTCTCCTTGCCTGTGCCTTCATGACATTTATTTCTGATTTTATCATCATGATCGATGCCTTTCATCATCCCGACGGCAAGCTTATCGATTTCAGCGCAACGGCAAGCATCATTCATTTTATAACGAGTATATTATTCTGCACCCTTGCTTCTTTTCCAGCCTCCAGGCACGGAGCATTCCTGATAGACAATCTGCTGCAGCCAAAAGTCTGGTGGATAGTCTCTGTCATCGCGGGCATCTTTTTTGCCTTTACCTCAAGCGTGATCATACACGACTACAGCACTCTGCACTATAACAAAGTCGGCATGGCCTACATTGCCATAATGCTCATGATGTTTCTTCTTCTCATCATGCTCTGCATAGTGCTCTACTTCATAGTCGACGTCATGATAAAGAAAGCGGAGACCGATGACCGGAACCACATCCTGGAAATGCAGGAAAAACAGTTCGAATCCGAGCAGCGATACATAGATGCCGAACGTAAGGCCCGACACGACTTCAGGCAGACCATCTATACTCTGAAGGAACTGTCCACCGAGCACGATTACGAAGCCATCGACGAATACTTAAGCAGTTATATAGCCTACCTTCCGCAAAAAGAAACCGTTGACTACTGTCATGATCATGCTTTGAACGCGCTGTTTAACCATTATTCCCAGCTGGCCGCCTATTACGATACCTCGTTCAATCTGGAAGTTTCCCTTCCGGATAAACTTAACATAGAAACCGCCGACCTTTGTTCCGTCATAGGAAATATCCTTGAAAACGCCATTCTTGCCTGCAACGATATTCCTTCCGATGACAGATTTATCCATATGGTAGTTTCGGAGGAGCAGGGCCGGGAACTCTATATCGCCGCCGCCAACAGTTACGACGGTAATGTAAAAGAAAACAATGACCGATACCTCTCTACCCACAAGGGCGGAAACGGTATCGGTCTGATCTCCATAGCGGCCACGGCTTCCAAATACAACGGAATGGCCCGATTCCGGCATGATAATGCAATATTCTATTCAGATGTAATGTTCAGGCTTACTTAGTCGTACAGATATTCAAAGTCCGTGAAAACTGCCGCTCCGCCCGTTTTGCGGGTGGAATAGGCACAGAGTCCGAAACGGTTTCCCGTAAAGTGTGACAGATCAAACACCATTCTGTGGCAGTCTCCGACCTGTCTCCATTCCCCGTTATCAAGGAACCAGAATTCAGCTTCATCCCTGTCATTCTCAAAATCCGCCTTGATCGCTACTTTCGCGGTCTGTCCCTTTAATCGTAATTTCTCCATGATTCGCCCGGGCATATAGTCTGCAGCTCCCATGGAACGGGGCATTGCAGCATCGTCATAGGCAACAACCACAAGATAAGCTGCGGCCAGTTCTTTCTTGATTCCCACCATTGCGTATCTGCTCTGAAGAACGCAAAGTCCCGCGAAATCCCCGTCATTTAATTCAGAGGAATCCACTGTTACACGCGCTTCACATTTAGGCCACATCATGCGCTGTGTGAGCGTATCCCTTGCGTGAGTGAGATTGGCACATATCTTGCCTGTTGTTATGCGAAGCCCGCCATCCTCCGCAATTGCCCAAAGGTTGGGGTCGGGCTGATGATTCCATTGCCATTGGAGTTTAAGTTCGGGCTTTTCGTCTTCTTTTACCGGATAGTCAAAAGAATCCGAAGTGTATAAAGGTGCATATTTATAATTCTTTGCTTCTACCGTAGGGAATTTGGCAGGTATCACATTATCTACGCCGAATACAGGCATATCGTCTTCCCACGTAACGGGACAAAGAACGGGAATGCGTCCTACTGCTCCCATATCCCTGAACATTATTGAAAACCATCTTCCGTCAGGGGTATCCACTATACCGCCCTGGGCAGCTCCCCGCCCCGGAAACTCTCCGCAGTCTTTAAGTACTCTTCCGCCCCTGAAATCTCCCGTAAGGCTCTCTGCCCTGAAGCAGTTCTGAGTCCTGACGCTTCCCTTGGGCCAGTTAATAAGGAAAAGATAATAATATTTGCCGATCTTGTATATATGTGCGCCTTCATATCCAAGGCCCTCATGATCGTCGTGAACGATAAGTCTGTGAAGTCCGTTTTCTTTGGGCCCCGTAAGCTCATCATTTAATTCCGTAATGTAGATATCACGATTTCCATAGACCACATAAGTCCTTCCCTCGTCAAAAAGAATGGACGCATCATGGAAATTACCCTCTACGGCCTGTCTTTCCCATGGACCTTCGAACTTATCCGCACTGAAAAGATAGTTTACTTTTGCACTGTGACTTACAAAGAAACAATAGAACCTGCCGTTGTGATACTTAAGTGAAGGTGCCCACATTCCGCCGGCATATTCCGTCTTTTCCTGCTCCATGCGCTCGGCAGCTGAGTCATCGAGCCTGTCAAACAGATATCCCACCGGCTCCCAGTTGATAAGGTCGTAGGACTTAAGCAAGGCACCACCGGGCATAAAGTACATTGTGGTACTTACCATATAATAGACATCTCCCACCCTGACTACATCGGGGTCCGGATAGTCCGTTTTTATAATCGGGTTAATGTTCTTATTCATGCTTAGTCTGTTATGCCAAATCCAAGTAAAATAAACTTCTTGTCGATATCTTCGGGGTTTATTCTTATCTCGATCTCATGATCGGCGGCTTCCGGCTCACGTACAACGATAAGTGCGTTGGCATGCTGCCAGCCGACGATGTGTGGATCGATCTTTACAGCTTCTTTGCCATCCGCATAAACGGTTGCTTTACCGACAGCAGGAGAAGCAGAATCCATGTAGGCTACCAGGAAGTTCCTGCAATGAACCTTTAACTTAAAAACAGGATTGCTCTTGTCTACAGAGCCGTCGTAGAGCCAGTTATCGGGAAACTCCGGTGTGCCGAAAAGATCCAGATCCCTCTCGCAATAATGGAGCGCTGTTTCTTTGCCGGTAAAAGAACCTGTTTCATAGGAAAGGACAGCCTTAGCCGAATCAATGTCGTCCCTGCCTGCATAATATACATTTTCAAAGTCCGCACTCTTTGGCGGAGTGACGGTGTTTATGTCAAACTCTTCTTTGGAAGGGATACTGTCAGCGGTCCTCATAAGGTGAAGTACCGAGTCAGCCATAATGGTGTGCCCGGCGTTGGTGGGGTGGAACACATCATAGAAATACTGGCTGCGGGTAAGGATACGGCCCTCCTCTTCGGAAAGATTGAACTGAGGCACAACAGCATTCTTGACACTTACCATGGGCAGGTTATAAGCTTCACCCACGCATTTAAGTCTGTCCTGAAGGTTATAATCATCCGCAAATACCGAGAAAAGAAGGATGACTCCCGGATGTCCCGGACCATTGTAGATCTTACGTGCCAAAGAATCGTAGCAGTCGCCCTTGGTCTCATCGCCTTCATCATTAACTGCAAACTCGATGACTACCAAATCGGGATCGCCCTTGCCGTCATTTAAAACATCTCTCTGGTATCTGAGCATTCCAAGCTCGGAGGGTGTTCCGCCCACACCGGCCTTGATATACTTGACATTGTCGTCATATTCGCGGCCCGTAAGATCACAGAATCCGGTAAAGATCTTATAGGCGTAGCATTCTTTATTGATAGGGATCGCACCGGCGCCCTGGGTAATGGATCCACCGATAAAAGCAAGAGTGGTATCTTCGCCCCTGCGCGCCTTGTCGATGGCTTTCTTTATCCTATAGGTGTTGCCCTCCTGCATGAGTGATCGGGCGATCATCTTGTTATAACCGTCGCTTCCGAAGGCAATGGGCTTGTCTTCGGCCTGAGGAGGTGCGGTATATCCGTCGTTTAAATACAGGCACACCGATACCTCGGCATCTTCACCTGCGTGATCAAACTCAAAGCGGATCTGCCCTGTGATGTTATCATCCCCTGTCCACTGCGCTCCCGCTATATCAAGAACTCTCTCCATACCGTCGGAAAGGACATCCATGGTAAGTGTCGTGCCGGATACATAAGGATCCTTATGTCCGTACATCTGGAAACAGAAACGCACGTGAATAGGCTCCCCTGCA
>JAILHY010000167.1 GCA_024695575.1 Lachnospiraceae bacterium | reverse complement strand
AAAAGAACTTGCGGATCTTAAGGAACCCGATACCTATGTCATTACAAGGTCCATGAACATGGGCTATGTGTGCTTTGAAAACGATACTGGCATTGTCGAAGGCGTATCGAAGGTATTTCCCGTTTTCTTTTTCCTGGTGGCGGCACTTGTATGCATGACTACAATGAACAGGATGATCGAGGAGCAGCGTACCCAGGTGGGAGTTATGAAGGCACTTGGCTATTCGGAAGGCTCCATCATGGGTAAGTACCTGTTCTATTCGGGAAGCGCTGCGTTAATCGGCGGCGTGAGCGGTTTCTTTGGCGGGACCGTGCTGATTCCCAAGGTTGTCTGGACGGCATATTCCATCATGTACAACATGAAGCCTGTTAAGTTCGTGTTCAATACAACACTTGCGATCATTGCCCTCATCGTGAGCATACTTTGCTCCATGGGCGCTACCTATATGACCTTAAGGGGTGAACTTAAAAATCAGTCGGCGGATCTTATAAGACCGAAGGCTCCTGCCAACGGAAAGCGCGTATTCCTTGAACACATCGGCTTTATCTGGAAGCACATGAGCTTTACTACCAAGGTTTCGGTCAGAAATGTTTTCCGCTACAAAAAGCGTTTCTTCATGATGGTACTTGGGGTCGGCGGATGCTATGCCCTGCTGATCACCGGAATGGGACTGAGAGACTCAATCACGGATATTACCGATAATCAGTTTAACAAGATCCAGAACATCGATCTTACGGTCACATTCAAAGATGACACGGGTGTCGATGAACTGACCCAATACTCGGAAACTCTTGATGCAGGCGACCTTTCAATATTTGCCAGGGTTAAGAGCGTGGATGTAGTGAATGACGGCAAGGTCAAGAGCGCGATCCTCTGTGTTTATTCCGACGAGGATACAAGCGTTTCCGGCTACGATTTCATGAACTTCATGGATGAAAAAGAAAACCCCATCAGTCTTCCCGGTTTTGGCGAAGTGGTTATCTCGGGCAGAATGGCCCATGAGCTTGAGATAAATCCGGGAGATGAGATAGTTCTGCGGGATCCGGACCTTAAGGAGATTAAGGCAAGAGTCTCCGCCATCATGCTTAACTACGTTAATAACCTTGCTTATGTTTCAAAGGAAACCTATGTTTCCGAAATGAAGGAAGAGTTCAGTGTTAATACCGCATATGTCAGGACGGAGCGGGATGTGTATGCCCTTGGAGCCGATATTTCGGAGCTTGATGGTGTTACATCCGTAAGTATCACCGAGGAGATGGTCAACCGTGTCAACAACATGCTAAAGAGCATGGACTATATTGTCTGGCTTACCATTATTTCTGCCGCGGCCCTTGCTTTTATCGTAATGTATAATCTTACCAACATAAACATAACGGAGCGGCTGAGGGAAATCGCCACATTAAAGGTTCTGGGCTTTTATACGAAGGAAACGAATATTTACGTTTTCCGCGAGAATTTCGTGCTTACGGCCATCGGAATAGTTGCAGGTTTCTTTATCGGCAAAGCATTGCATTCCTATGTCATGTACAACGTCAAGGTGGAAATGGTTTCTTTTGACACGAGGATCGCACCGTTCAGCTATATCATTGCTGTGCTTCTCACGTTTCTTTATGCGATACTGGTGGATATAGTGCTGGCAGGAAAGCTTGAAAGGATCAAGATGGCGGAATCCTTAAAATCCGTGGAATGATCGGCCTGTATTATATTGAACTAAAGCAGTAAAGCGAGTATACTGTATAGGACATTTAAACTATAAGGGGGTTATGATGAGCAACTCAAATGATGAAATTAGGAAACTGATTGAAGAAGGAAAGGCTGTACTGGGCATCGAATTCGGTTCTACGAGAATTAAGGGCGTGCTGGTCGATCCCGACAACAATCCGATCGCATCCGGAAGTCACGACTGGGAAAATCACCTGGAAAACGGCATCTGGACCTATCCTCTCAGCGAGATACATGCGGGATTCAGGGATTGCTACATCGATCTTAAGAAGGACGTAGAGAAGCAGTACGGCGTTAAGCTTAAAAAGCTTGCAGCCATCGGTATAAGCGGCATGATGCACGGATTCCTTGCTTTTGACAAAGACGGCAATCAGCTTGCACAGTTCCGTACCTGGCGTAACACCATCACCGAGCAGTCCGCAGCCAAGCTGACCGCGCTTTTTGATTATAATATTCCTCAGCGCTGGAGTATCGCGCATCTATATCAGGCAATTCTCAACAAAGAATCTTTTGTTAAGGATATCGCTTTTGAGACCACTCTTGCAGGCTATATCCACTGGAAACTCACCGGCGAAAAGGTTATGGGTGTGGGCGAAGCATCAGGTATGTTCCCCATCGATACCGCTACCGGCGATTTTGACGAGACCATGACAGGTAAGTTCAACGGCCTGTTAAAAGAAGCAGGAATGCCTTACACCTTGAGAGATATCTTCCCCAAGGTTCTTTCCGCAGGCGAAGATGCAGGCAAGCTTACCGCTGAAGGCGCCAAGTTCCTTGATGCGGACGGAGATCTTGAAGCAGGCGCGCCCGTTGCTCCATGTGAAGGCGATGCAGGCACCGGAATGGTTGCCACCAATGCAGTCAAGGTTCGTACGGGTAACGTATCTGCAGGTACCAGCGTATTTGCCATGGTCGTACTGGAAAAACCTCTTTCCAAGGTTTACGAGGAGATCGACCTTGTTACCACTCCTTCGGGTGATCTCGTAGGTATGGTTCACTGCAACAACTGCACATCCGATCTTAACGCGTGGGTAGGCCTCTTTAAGGAAAGCCTTGAAGCCTACGGCGTTGAAGTTGACATGAACAAACTCTTTGGAACTCTTTACAACAAGGCTCTTGAGGGCGATAAGGACTGTGGCGGTCTCATTTCCTTTAACTATTTCTCGGGCGAAGGTGTGACTCATTTTGATGAAGGCCGTCCTCTCTTCGTTCGTGAGCAGAATGCCAAGGTTAATCTTGCAAACTTTATGAGATCCAACCTCTATGCAAGTCTTGCAACTCTTAAGCTTGGCTGCGATATCATGCTTAAGCAGGAAGGCGTCAAGGTTGATTCCATCACCGGTCACGGCGGTCTCTTTAAGACAAAGGGCGTAGGACAGACGATCCTTTCCGCAGCTCTCGGCACATCCGTTTCCGTAATGGAAACCGCAGGTGAAGGCGGAGCATGGGGCATGGCTGTACTTGCCAATTATCTCATTGCAAAGAAAAACGGCGAAAGCCTTGCAGATTACTTAAACAACAAGGTATTTGCAGGTATGAAGGCAGAGACTCTTACCGCATCCGCAGAGGATATCAAGGGATTTGACGAGTACGCAGCAAAGTATAAGGCAGCCCTCGCTGTAGAAAAGGCTGCTATTCAGAGCTTGAAATAAAGTAAACTATTTGTCATCTTGAGCGAAGCACGAAGTGCGTAGTCGAAAGATCTTAGTTGATACATTGTTGACAGAAAGGATATAAGAAATGCTGGAAGAACTGAAAAAGCAAGTCTACGAAGCAAATATGCTCCTTCCCAAATACGAACTTGTTACTTTTACCTGGGGTAATGTATCGGGTATCGACAGGGAAAAGGGCTTATTTGTCATCAAACCCAGCGGAGTAGATTATGACAAACTCACTCCCGAAGACATGGTAGTAATGGACCTTGAGGGAAACAAGGTTGATGGTAAATACAAGCCTTCATCCGACACCCCCACGCACCTTGAACTGTATCGCGCATTCAAGAATATCGGCGGCATCGTTCACACCCATTCTTCTTACGCAACAAGCTGGGCCCAGAGCGGACGCAACATTCCCTGTTACGGAACCACTCATGCGGATTATATCTACGGAGATGTTCCCTGCTTAAGATGCCTTAACAAGGACGAGATCGAGGACGCCTACGAGACCAACACCGGACTCCTGATCGTTGATTATTTCAAGGACAAGGATTACACAGCTGTTCCCGCAGTGCTTTGCAAGAATCACGGTCCCTTCACCTGGGGTAAGGATGCTCACGAAGCGGTTCACAACGCAGTTGTTCTTGAGGAAGTTGCCAAGATGGCATTCCGCACGGAGCTCATCAATCCCGAAGTTAAGCCTGCGCCTCAGGAACTGCAGGACAAGCACTACTACCGTAAGCACGGCAAGAATGCTTATTACGGACAGAACTGAGATTTCTCCGCTACGGCCTGTCGGCCTCCGGTCGAAATGACACATAGGTTATGTCATCCTGAGCGAAGTCGAAGGATCTTATTTGTAAATTTAGCAATATTTGATAATTGATTCACAATTATGTATATAGCACCATTTTTGCTTGTATGTTAGATTATTGGCAAAAGAAAAAAGAAATCACAAGGAGGAGTTATGACTAACTTAGAGCTTCAAAAAATGGCAAACGAAGTTCGTAAGGGTATAGTTACCGCCACTCACGCAGCAAAATGCGGTCATCCCGGCGGATCACTGTCAGCAGCTGACATCTATACCTATCTCTACTTCGAAGAAATGAACATAGACCCCAAGAATCCCAAGAAAGAGGATCGTGACCGTTTCGTTCTTTCAAAGGGTCACACCGCTCCCGGACTTTACTCTGCTCTTGCAAACAGAGGCTTTTTCCCGGTTGAGGATCTTGTAACACTTCGTAAGCTTGGTTCTTACTTACAGGGTCATCCCTGTCTTCAGCACGTACCCGGCGTAGATATGTCCTCAGGATCTCTCGGACAGGGCATCAGCGCTGCCGTTGGTATGGCACTTGGCGCTCGTATGCAGGGCAAGACCAACAGAGTATACACTCTTATCGGTGACGGCGAGAGTGAGGAAGGTCAGGTTTGGGAAGCATGCATGTTCGCAGGTCACCGTAAGCTTGACAACCTCTGCGTAATCCTTGACTACAACGGACTTCAGATCGACGGTAAGCTCGAAGATGTTTGCTCCGCTGAACCTTTTGAGGATAAATTCAAGGCATTCCGCTTCCACGTTATCAATATCGATGCTCACGACTTCGATCAGATCCGTGCGGCATTCAAGGAGGCAAGGGAAACCAAAGGACAGCCCACAGTTATCATAGCTCATTCCATTAAGGGTAAGGGAGTTTCCTTCATGGAAGGCAGCGTTGACTGGCACGGCAAGGCACCCAATGACGAAGAGTACGCCATCGCCATGGCAGACCTTGAGAAAGTAGGTGAAGCATTATGTCAGAAGTAAAAAAGATCGCAACCAGAGAAAGTTACGGTAATGCTTTGAAGGAGCTGGGAGCTGAATATCCCAACCTCGTAGTTCTTGATGCTGACCTTGCTGCAGCTACCAAGACAGGCGTATTTAAGAAAGCATTCCCCGACAGA
>JAILHY010000113.1 GCA_024695575.1 Lachnospiraceae bacterium | reverse complement strand
TGCATTAGTTCTTGTTTAGACTCACTTTCAGGTGTTACCTTTTTCCATACGGATGTATTTCTGTTGAATCTATAGAAACACCATTGACCGTTTTCATAGCGCATATCCGCATCCCAAAGAAGGCATGTATAATCAAGTTCCAGCCCCTGTACCTGTATCTCTGTTGCAGCATCTTCAAGGTAATTTGAGGACCTGGTATCTGCTTTATCATCTAAGAACCAATGAACCGCATTTTCATCATCAGACAACAACACATGTATTCCCAAAGGCTTATATCTTGCAGATTCTTTGGTGATCAGCACTCCTGTTCTTTCAGTACCTCTTACTTTTTCATGCAGCCAGCGCCTAGCCTTTTCCATATCTCTGGTTAGAAGAATTGGATAGTTTTCTTTGATCTGCGCATAAATATTGGCTGCGTTTCCGTCAACAGCAAGCATTGAATGCACAAATGCCGACAGTTTTTCAGCTCGATAAGAACGCAAAGATACGCCCAAATGCAGGTCGTCAGAATATGTTACATTGGGGTTGTTCTTTAATAGCTCATTTACTTTTCCTTCAGCATATTCTGCATCAGTCAACTTAGGTGAAATATACACTTTCCAATGCGTAAACATTTCATTTAACGCACGAATCCATTCTGCTATACCAGCTTCACCCGTATTGATCTCCTGACCGCCCCCGACAAGACATATAATAGTTGCCCAATCCTTTCGTTGATCAAGAGACCATATCAAAAATGCAGCTTCCGACATTGGAAAGTTTGGAACCTTAAGCTTATTTCCATAGGTCCCGCCACGCTTCAGATAATCGGCAAGTCTTTTATGTGTCCAAGACCGTTGAGCCTCGTCAAATATGGCCACATGCTCCACTTCACCATAACCATGTTCCTGCTGCTCGACAGCCTTCTGCGGATCGATCTCCAAGACGCCATTCTCGACAGGATTCTTTATCTTCGCCAGCATATTATCGCGATATCGGTGTATGATCTGAATAAACTTTCCCACCTCACGCCTAGAATCGGTTATTCTCTTTTTTTCTCCGCGTTTATTGCACTTTTCATAATTGTCCCTTGCAAGTGCCTCATTCAAAACAGCCACCAGCGGACCGTTACCGGACAGGTAAACCGCTCCCTCATCCGCAGCAGGCTTATCAGATCCTTGATATGTTTGCTTAACCGCAACATCCAGTCCCACAAGGGTTTTGCCTGCCCCGGGAACACCTGTCACAAAGCAAATGCTCTTTTCACCGTTATTCTTACTCTTTTGAACCACATCCAGGATATAAGAAATCGTCCTGTCTGTAGTAACTTCATCTGCCTCGTGCCTTGTAATATCCTCAACCGAATGGCTTTCGTACAGAGTCCTGGCGGCCTCTATTATTGTCGGAGTCGGAGCATACGGACTTATGGTCCATCTGGGATCAACAGGCGGCTCATTTGGGAAAAGAAGCAGAACATCCGTAATCAGTGAAGGAAGCCCCTCCTCCCCCGTCATAAGTGGATTAACTACTCTGTCATTATATACGGATTCTCTGATAACAGTGGATGAGCCCTTGTGTTTTGTGGCTATAAGAATCGGGACTATCAGCCTGTCCCTGCTGAACTTATGGAAATTCTTAAGATCAAGTGCATAATCCAGTACCTGATCAACATCGCTTTCAAGTATCTTGGATTCCCCCACCTTGAATTCCAGGCAAAAAACAATGCCCTTAAGCAAAAGAACAACATCTATTCTTTTTCCGAGACGCGGTATATCATACTCAAACACAATACGCCCGTCGTTGACTCCCAATGTGGCAAGCGTTTGCTTCATGATGTCTATTTCACTTTTCCACGCTTCTCTTGTCGTTGTGAGGGCATCTCCATGATAGTGATCACAAAGTAGTCCAAACACAGCATTGCTATCTTCGTCGCAAAAGCAGGCAATATCAGTTTCATATAAGCACCTCGAACTCGTTCCCAACATATCCACTCCTCTATGCTGTATTCCTTAAATCACTAAAACTTATCATATTTCGTTGCCACGCCCTTAGCCTTCTCAACCGGATACTTGGCTTCATTCTTGCTCATCTTAGCATTTACGATCTCGTCCTCATCCAGCCCCAGCTTATCAAGCATATTGCGGCAATATACAAGCACATCTGCCAGTTCTTCTTTGACATCATCGATATTGTAATCGTTATCGCTCCCTGAAAGCATTGCCAAGGTTATTACTGTCATATCCGCTGATCATAAAATCTACTCTTTTAGCGGTCTGCGGGATATTATACTCTATTGCTATTCCTGCATCCTCCGGAATATCACGATCATTGAGATCTTTGTACATATAGCTGAGAGAATTCTCCTATGAGCGAAACTCGGACCTTGCCGTATGTCGGCCCATTTTTTCAAGGATATTAGCCTCAATTTGAAGTGCTATGCTGTCATCTTCAACACTTTTCAAAAAATCGGTTTTTAATCCGTCATAAACTATCATAAGAGCGTCTAAGAATTAATCCTTTCTCGTCTATTTTGAAACTGCCACTTTTATATATTTCCCCGACTTAATCCTATCGTCCTTGGGCTTTTGGGCTGAGTCTGGAATCAACCACACTCGTCCTTTTTGAAAAGCCCCTTCAATTCTTCCCTCGGTGCACAATACGGTTACTCTTCTTCGTGAAAGATTCCACTTCTCGGCCGCCTCTGATGTTGTTAAGAATTCCATATCGTTCCTCCAAAAATCGGCACAAAACACCAATAATATTTTATGCCGTTTGAGGAACACTATCAAGCGGTTATTTACCTCCGTCAGAACTACATTCTTTATAGAATCGGCATGTCAGGCAACACTGCCCGCAGCGTTTTTCTTTGATCCGCTTCTTTCGTTGAAGCCAGTAAATGATTCTTCTCATCTTCTTTTGCCTCCGCCATTGTTCATTTTCATAAGTTCCCACAAGAGGACGAATGGGAAGATGAGGATGCAGAGTATGATCATAGAGGTGCTCCTTTCATGTATAGAGTCATAGTGAAGATCTCTCCACGCGCTTCGCTTGGTCGAGATGACAATGTCTTACGCTTCCTTTCACTTTCTTCACTTCCCTTCACTTCCTTTCATTTCCTTACTTCATTTCCTTACACTATCCTTACACTATCATAGTAACTTTTTTTGAGTCCGATAAAAAGGCTCGAACCCCAGCACAAACGTTCAGGTGAGCAAAGTCGCAAGCAATGCGTCTGCGTAATATGCAATGCGTCTGTCTCCACATGACGCCCAGGTTGCTTGTTGGGAATACTTCCCAAAATAAAAAAAAAGGGCGATCGTTATGGCCGCCCATGTAAGAGTTTACTTCTGCTGTTGATTCTGTCCGGCTATCAATAAGTCCTGCATCGAAGCCTTTTTCTCGACTATCTAATAATCTTCTTCTTATCATTCAGATATACAATAAGCAGCGTGATTACAACCATAATACCCGCCATCACTGCTTTACCTATAATACCATCATGAATCTTGTAAACCGCACCGGAAGCATTAACTATACAATGCAACAGCACACATAACCATA
>JAILHY010000126.1 GCA_024695575.1 Lachnospiraceae bacterium | reverse complement strand
AGCAGGATCTCAGGCTCGTTTACCAGGGCTCTCGCTATGGCGATACGCTGCTGCTGGCCGCCGGAAAGAGTAGTGACCTTACGATCCTCAAAACCTTCCAGATCCACCATTTCCAGGACTTTTTTAACCTTGCGGGTTATCTCCTCCTTAGGAAGCTTCTTTTGCTTTAAACCAAAGGCAATATTTTCGTAAATGTTCATGTGCGGGAAAAGAGCATAGCGCTGGAATACGGTATTGATGGGGCGCTTGTAAGGCGGCAGGTTGGAAATATCCTTGCCGTTTAACAGGATCTGTCCTTCCGTCGGAAGATCAAATCCCGCGATCATGCGAAGAGTCGTGGTCTTGCCGCATCCCGAGGGCCCAAGGAAAGTTACAAACTCACCTCGTTTAACCTCAAGATTAAAGTCTTTGACAGCAACAAATCCGTTGTCATCAAAGCTTCGTTTGATATTCTTAAGTTCAATGATGTTGGAAGTATTCTCCATTCTTGTTTTACTCCTGAAATATGTTTACCCGGCCTTTTGATCTAAAATTTTGTGGCCGACAGTACTATAATAACACCAATGTTCAGAATTACAATTTATTCTGTAAAGGTTAAAGAAATGTAAAACCCATAAAGAGATAATCGAAGCACTTTCAGGCTTTGACTACGTATACTGCATAGAAGAAATGCACAGCTAAAAATATCACTTTAGTATTGTGCATTGCTAAATTGTGTGATATATTTTAATGCATTAAAGCGTGCATGGGGGCACAGCTCCGGTGCACGTTTTTTACAGTCTGACGCTTTATTTGGTTAAAGCATTAGAGCAATAAAGAAACGGGAGGATAGAAAAATGAAGTTTGCAAAAAGAATGACAGCTTTACTAGGAGTGGCTGTACTGGGAGTTTCGCTTCTCGCAGGATGTGGCAAAGAGGAGGCAAAGAGCACGGCAAAAGCCAAGGCTACCATAGATATCAGCGGAGTTAAATTGATGAATGACGGTGTGTTGAGCGTTGGTTGTGAGGTTGGATATCCTCCTTTCGAGGATATGGCCGAAGACGGCAAGACTCCCATCGGATTTGATATAGATATTATCACCGAAGTTGCCGCAAGACTGGGACTTAAGGTCAACATCATCAATACTTCCTGGGACGGTATCTTCGAGGGTATCGACGTAAACTATGATCTTGTGTGCTCTGCCTGTACAGTAACGGAAGAGCGTAAACAGAATATGCTTTTCTCCGATACTTACATCTCCAACTACCAGGCAGTAATCCTCAAGGCCGGTGACACCAAGAAGATCCAGTCCTTCAATGATCTTGACGGAATGAGCATCGCCCTTCAGAAAGAAACTACTTCCGATCATCTTCTCAGCGACTATAAGTCAACCGGAACCATCAATGTTGAGATAGTTGCCAACGAAAAGGTTATAAGCTGCTTTACCCAGCTTGATAACGGTGAGGTTGACGCAGTCGTTGTAGACTCTACCGTAGCAGACGGATATCTTGCCAAGAATCCCGGTAAGTATGAATATGCCTTCAAGGATCAGAGCGAGCCTGAGTACTTTGCGATCGCGATGGGTAAGGAAAACACCGCTTTGCAGAAAGTTGTCAATGAGGCTCTTGCCCAGATGGAAAAGGAAGGTTTCATCAAAGAAACCTACGATTACTGGTTTGGAGCCAATGCTGCCGAATAATACTTGGATAGGATAAGATTCAGATGAAAGCATTTCTGAAAGAACTGTTTGATATTAAAAACTGGCAAAAGAAGACTAAGATCACCTGGTGCGTGGTCTTAGTCCTTTTCGCGATCTGCGTTGTGTTAGCTGTCATAAAGCCCTCAGAGGCCGACATGAAAGCTCAGGCATCACCGGATATGAGAGAACTCTTACAAAAGGATGAGGTAAGTTCAAGAAAGAGAGTGACTGTTACCTATAACAGCCTCTTTATCATCAATTACTGTTCTTTTTCCTCATCGGGTGCCAACGCTGTCTCCGAGAAATATGTGGGCTTCGCAGGCAAGATCTTCCAGGCTGACGAAGGTGCGGGAAAGTTCACGGGCCAGATGGTGAACTACACATACAGAATGCTTGGACGCGGCGAGAATATTATGCACGGTGCCAAGCTGACACTGTTCCTTACTACCATTTCAATGGTAATAGGTGTTGCCTTCGGTATGGTTTTGGCCCTTGGTAAGATCTCACACAACAAGTTTATAAGTAAGATATGCTCGGGATACATATTCTTTTTCCGCGGAACGCCTCTGATGATACAGCTATTTGTGGTGTACTTCACTATTCCTGCGGTGTTCGGCTTTGCATGGCGTGATCTGTTTGCGGCAGGAGACGAGCAGGCGGTATATAAGGGAGCCTTCATTGCGGCCCTCATCGCTTACGGCTTAAACTCCGGTGCATATTGTGCCGAGATAGTCCGCGCGGCAATTCAGTCCATCGAAAAGGGACAGCACGAGGCAGCCAAGGCCCTGGGGCTTAGCTACGGACAGACCATGAGAATGATCATCCTGCCTCAGTCCATTAGGCGCATGGTGCCTCCCGTATGTAACGAATTCGTTATGATGTTAAAGGACGCATCCCTTGTCTTTGCAATATCCCTGATGGATATCACCACCATATCGAAAAACATCATGACCAGCGAGGTCTCATACATTGTTTTCCTGCCCGCATTGGTCATTTATCTGATCATAACAGCATTCTTTA